>JAHHTR010000117.1 GCA_020024515.1 Angelakisella sp. | reverse complement strand
ATCACCTAAAACGGACATAACCATAAAAGTACAAATGTAACAGATAGAAAAGTGCTAACATTGAAAAAATACACTTTTCTATCTATCATATAGACTTGAAAAAAATCAAGCCCAACTAATGGTTGGACTGGCTGGATTCGAACCAGCGGAATGCAGCAGTCAAAGTGCTGTGTCTTACCACTTGACGACAGTCCAATATATATAAACTACAAAGTAGATTATATTTTTTATGGGGTGGATAGTGGGAATTGAACCCACGGCCTCCAGAGCCACAATCTGGCGCGCTAGCCAACTGCGCTATACCCACCATATATTTAAGAAGTGGCACGCCAGAAGGGATTCGAACCCCTGACCTACTGCTTAGAAGGCAGTTGCTCTATCCACCTGAGCTACTGGCGCATATTACTTAAATAAGTATAATGTTTATCGCACATTTACTACGCCATCATAAAAGTAGTAGTTATATGGAGCGGGTGATGGGAATCGAACCCACGTAACCAGCTTGGAAGGCTGGAATTCTACCATTGAACTACACCCGCATAGAGAGTATCACGTGCAACGTAGATTATTATAACAAAGAGAATTTGATTTGTCAATACTTTTTTTGATTTTTTTGAAAAAAATTCTTTTTATAGTATTAATATTGAAAGAATATGCATTATAAAGGGAAATTTTGAATATGTAGAATTTAAAAATTTTTATTGAAATTGCTTATTAGTTCCAGTTTTTTTGTACGTGTAAGTTTTTTTAGGGCATACTCTTTTTTGAGAGCATTACTTTTGTCATAAAATTCTTCCCAATAAACAAGATGTACGGGAGTACGGGTTCGTGTATATTTTGCGCCTTTTCCGCTATTGTGTGTATTTATTCTTTTTTCAAGGTTTGTGGTAAATCCGCTGTAAATGGTATTATCAGAGCAAATAACCATATAGGCATAGTATTTTTTTTCTACATCGGGCATTTTTTATACCTCTCAGTCATAATTCAAATTATATTGTAATTATAATACTTTGTTTTGACAAAGACAATATAAAAGTATAATATGAAAAAAAATAAAATATAATAAATAAAAGAATATTTTTTGTGCAATAAAATAGAAAAATAATTACACTGATAGGTAGGTATATTATGAGAAAATTATTAAGTTTACTGGTTTGTTTTAATATAATTATAATGATTGTCACATTTACTGCTTGTCAAAGCAGTAAAGAAAAAGTTTTTGTTATAAATGAAGATTTAAAGCAAGTTATAGATACAGTAAAGAATGATTTTTTGATACCGTCACCGACCGATATAAATAATGAAATGCTAAAAGATATATTTGATATAGATACAGATAAATTGATAGGATATTATGGTTTTATCAGTTTAGATGATAATTGTATTGATAAGATACTGTATTTACATTGTAATAAAAAATATACCGAAACGGCTGTTGATAAACTAACGGAGTATACAAAGTATTGTATAGAAATATACAAAGATACAAAGTATCAGGAACTTACCGAGAAATCAAAGATATTTAAATATGATGATTATGTATTTTTGGTGATGGCAGCACGAAGCGGTATGGATACGGAAAAGGAAATAAAATCTATAACTGAGAATTTTACTGAGAATTTGAAATAAAAAGTGGGTGTGGATTTTTATAAATTTTGATAGTATAATGTTTGTGTCTATCTTTTATGGATTTTGAAATAAAAGACAATTTAAAAAAATGGGGAGTATTTAAAAATGGTTTTTAGCAGTATAATGTTTTTATTCAGGTTTTTACCTGTCGCACTGTTAATTTATTACGTAACACCACGAAAATTTAAGAATTTTGTGTTGTTTGTAGAGAGCTTGATTTTCTATTCTTGGGGTGAAATTCGTTATTTCCCGATAATGATTTTTTCGGTGGTACTCGACTATGTGGCATCTAACAGTATGGAAAAGTTTGCGGACAGAAAGCCAATAAAGAGAGCATTTTTGTTGTTATCTATATTTGGTAATATGGGAATGTTATTATTCTTTAAATACACAAACTTTTTTATTACAAATATAAATTCTATTTTTTCGACAAATATAGATTTACTACACCTAACACTTCCACTTGGGATAAGTTTTTACACATTTCAAACCATGAGTTACAGTATTGATGTGTATTTGGGCAAAGTAAAGGCAGAAAAAAATATCGTTGACTTTTCGGCATTCGTTGTATTATTCCCACAACTTATTGCAGGTCCTATTGTTAAATATACAGATATAAATATTGAATTAAAAGAACGTACAATGAACTTACCACAAATACAAGAAGGTATAGAAACATTTATTTGGGGACTTGGCAGAAAGGTTCTTTTGGCAAACAGTATAGGCGCGCTGTGGACAGAAGTAGAGGCTATGAACTATGCGAATATTTCCACTGTTCTTGCGTGGCTTGGGATAATTGCATTTGCACTTCAAATTTACTTTGACTTTTCCGGATATTCACTTATGGCAATAGGATTAGGTAAAATGTTGGGCTTTAATTTTCCACAAAACTTTAACCACCCATATATCTCAAAAAGTGCCACTGAATTTTGGAGACGTTGGCATATGACACTGGGTTCATGGTTCAGAGAATACCTATATATTCCACTTGGCGGTAATCGTTGCGGAAAATACCGTCAAATATTTAATATTTTTGTAGTATGGGCAGCAACAGGTTTTTGGCATGGTGCAAGTTGGAACTTTGTACTTTGGGGACTGTTTTTCTTCGTACTTCTAATTTTGGAAAAGAATTTTTATCTTGGATTTTTGGAAAAACACAAGATTATAAGCCGTATTTATATTATTCCACTACTTCTTATAAGCTGGACTTTGTTTGCAATAACAGATTTTACAAAGCTTGGAACTTTCTTTACAACCATGTTTGTTCCACATGCAAGTATGGACTGGGTATATTATTTGAGAAATTACGGTTTTGTAATGCTTATATGTATAGTTTTCTGTACACCGCTTATTGAAAACTTTATAAAGAAACTTACAGGCAAGCTTTCTGTTGTCAAATATGCAATGCTTACAGCAGTTCTTGTTCTTTCCGTTGCATATTTGGTTGATGCAACATACAATCCATTCCTATATTTTAGATTTTAATGAATCTATTGAAAACAAAAGAAAGGAAAAATATTATGGATAAAAATATTAATTCTTCGATAAAAGATATTTTTAAATATCCTATGGTTATAATATTTGCAGTATTTATAATGGTACTGTTTTTGTGTGATATTATAAAGCCGGATAAGGTATACAGTGAAAATGAAAATAAAAAATTGGCACAATTTCCTACTTTTTCATGGAGCAAGCTGTTTAAAAATGAATATACACTGGAATACGAGAAATATGTCAATGACCAGTTTGTATTGCGTGATAACTGGATAGCGTTGAAATCTATGTCTGAACTTGCTTTGGGAAAAATAGAAAATAACGGTGTTGCCTATGGTAAAGATGATTATTTGTTTAACAAAAGCACAAAAACAGAAGATAGAACTATAAAAATGAACAATGGCTTTGTTAATGACTATATTAACAAGAATGCAGAGACACATATTACTTTTGGTCTTATACCAAATTCTTATGATATATTAAAAGACAAATTGCCGATTGGTATGGAAAACATACTTATAAATCAAAAAGAACAGATAAACAATATCTACAGGGAGATAAAAGGGGATAATTTATCAAAACTGGATTTGTACAGTGTAATGGAAAAAAACAGAGACAATGGACAGATATATTATCGTACCGATCATCACTGGACAACCGAAGGAGCATATCAGGCATATAAAACATATATGGAGTCACTTGGATTAAAATATGCTGAACTGTCGGAGCTTGAACAGTATAAACATACTGTACCCGGATTTTTGGGCACATATTACAGTAAATCTAAAAATTTTAATGTTGTAACAGATAATATAACATATTATGATGTACCTGTAACAAGTGTAACGATAGAGGGTAAAAAGACTGTTAAGGATCAATTTGACAATGAAGTAACCATTGATAATTTGTATATGGAGTCTATGTTTGATAAACGTGACAAATATGCGGCTTTCTTGTATGGAAATCATGGTTTGACTATTATAAAATCTGATAATAACAAAAACAAGGCAGAGGGTAAGACAAGCAGAATACTTGTATTTAAAGACAGCTATTCAAATTGTTTTGTACCATTTTTGACATATAGCTTTGATGAAGTATATGTTGTGGATTTACGTTCACATACGCCAACAAATGCTCAGATATTAAAGAGAGTAAAAATGGACGAAATACTCATAATGTTTAACTTTGAAAGCTATCAAAACGAAAGCAATTTTACAAGACTTGGTCTATAATAAAACAACATAAAAAATGAGCCGATTACTCTGTAATGTCAGATAAAAGGCTCATTTTTGTTTATAAATAAAATAGATTATTTAAAGTTTTTTACTGTATTTACAATGTTTTTGGCAGATAGCCCAAATTGTTCAAGTAGTTTATTTGCAGGACCACTGTGCCCAAACTCATCATTTACACCGATTCTCTTAACAGGTGTAGGAAGTTTTTCAGAAAGCAGAGCCGATACTGCTTCACCAAGTCCGCCGATTATTGAATGTTCTTCAACAGTTACAACTTTTTTACAGTCTTTTGCTGCTGCAAGAACGATTGCTTCATCAAGTGGTTTGATTGTGCAGATATCAATGACACGTGCCTTAATACCGTCTTTTGCAAGAGTTTCGGCAGCAATTAGCGCCTCGTTTACCATTAAACCGTTAGCAATAATAGCTACATCGTTTCCGTCACGAAGGAGTTTGCCTTTTCCTATTTCAAATTCAAAGTTTTCTTCTTTATTGAATACAGGAACAGCAAGACGACCAAGACGAATATATACAGGACCATTATGTGCATAAGCAGCTTTTACGGCAGCTTTTGCTTCTACGTCATCGGCAGGAGACATAACAACCATACCGGGAATACTTCTCATCAGTGCAAAGTCTTCGCAACATTGGTGACTTGCACCGTCTTCTCCTACTGATATACCACCGTGTGTAGCACAGATTTTAACATTTAGGTGTGGATAACCTATACTGTTTCTTATTTGTTCAAAAGCTCTGCCTGCTGCAAACATAGCAAATGTTGATACAAAAGGAACAAGTCCCATTGTGCTCATACCAGCTGCAACAACCATCATATTACCTTCTGCAATACCGCAGTTAAAATGTCTGTCCGGATATTCTTTTGCAAATACACAAGTTTTTGTGGCTGCTGCAAGGTCAGCATCAAGTACAACAATATCCTTATTTTCTTTTGCAAGTTCTTTTACAGCATTACCATAACTGTCACGGGTAGCAATTTTTATTATTTCACTCATTTTGCTTCCTCCAATTCTGCAAGCTTTGCGGTTAGTTCGTTTAATGCTCTTTCACATTCTTCATCATTTGGTGCTTTACCATGCCAGCCAACTTGATTTTCCATAAATGAAACACCCTTACCTTTTACAGTGTTCATCAAAATAGCTGTCGGTTTATTGGAGTTTTTGTTATTGTGGAAAAATTCAAGTGCTTTTTCGATTTCATTAAAGTCGTTTCCATTGATTGTGATTATTTCAAAGCCAAAAGCTTTCATTTTTTCATCAACAGGTGCTGAGTTCATAACATCACTTGTTTTTCCGTCAATTTGCAAGCCGTTTAGATCAATGATTACACATAGATTATCAAGTTTATAGTGGGCAGCGAACATAAATGCTTCCCATACCTGACCTTCTTCTATTTCACCGTCACCTAAGATAGTATAAACATTTATATCTTTATTCATATATTTAGCGGCTTTTGCCATACCCGCAGCAGCAGATACACCTTGTCCAAGGCTACCTGTTGACATATCAACACCGGGAGTTAGGTTCATATTTGGGTGTCCTTGCAGATGACTGCCGATATGTCTAAGTGTCAAAAGGTCTTCCATAGGGAAAAAGCCTTTATTTGCCAGTACAGAATAAAGTCCGGGTGCTGCGTGACCTTTACTCAAAACAAATCTGTCACGATTTTCCGATTTTGGATTTTTAGGATCTACTTTCATCTCTTTTTCGTACAAATATGCCAACATATCTGTTGCTGAAAGACTGCCGCCTGGGTGTCCGGCTTTTGCACTATGTGTACTTTTGATTATTCCGATTCTGGTTTTTACTGCAAGTATTTCCAGATTACGAAGTTCTTGTTGTGTCATCATATAATCCTTTCTTAATTTGTATTGTTAAAAAACCTGTGCACAAATGCACCTTTTCACGCTAAAATTGTATCACATCAAAATAAAGACGTCAACATATATATATTCTTAATATTATAAATTTTATTATAATACTATTCGTTTGTTTATTGTTAATTTTGTTTTAAAATATTTAATATATGTAACTACTTTTATATAAACTAAGATAGTAATAAATATTTATTC
>JAHHTR010000116.1 GCA_020024515.1 Angelakisella sp. | reverse complement strand
GTTTTAATAATTTAATTAACATAAATTAAGCATTTAATTGTATAATGTTTTGCAAAAAAATTTTTAAAACTTTTAATAGCATTGCAGAAATCCAATAACTTTGCAAAAACATACAAAAAAGGAACAGCAAAACTGTTCCAAAAAAATTTATATAATTGTTTTCTGCTTATAAAAATATAAATGTATTGTTTAAATGACAAAGTCACAAAAGTTTTGTGAAGTTTTTATTTAAGTTAACTTATATTATATCTTGCAGTTTTCGTACTGATAGCTAATAGCTGACAGTGCATAGAAAGAAGCTGTCTCACAACGTAGGATTCTATTTCCCATTGTGCAAATCTTTATATTATTTTCTTTTGCGAAATCAACTTCTTTTGTGGAAAAACCTCCTTCCGAACCGATAAGAACCGATAAACTTTGTTTTTGTGGCAACAATTCTTTTTGTAGCGTGCTTGTTGCATTTTCATAAAACATTATTGATGTTTCGCTCTCTTGCATTTTGGCTATACACTCTTTGTAACTCATTATATTATGTACAATAGGTATAATCCCTCTTCCGCATTGTTTGGCTGCCTCCAATGCTATTTTTTGATATCTGTCCAGTTTTTTATTAAAGCTTTTTTCATCTGGGCGAGATACACAAAATTCAGTAAGTACTGGTACAATTTCATATACACCCAGTTCAACTGCTTTTTGCACAATCAGTTCAAACTTATCACTTTTCGGCATTGCCTGAAATAATATTATTTTGCAAGGACTTTCCGTAATACATCTATGGCTGTCAATAATTTCGGTTGTAACAGTACTATTATCTATTGATACTATTTTTGTCTCATAATCTTTACCTTTACCGTCACAAACAATCAATTCATCACCTATTTTTGCACGCAAAGAACGTGAAATATGCGTTGCATTTTCACCATCTAAAATAATTTCTTTTTCACCTATTATTTCTGTAAAAAATCTTGGCATAGTTTTTGTTCCTCTAAAAAAATAAAATATCAGCCTTTAAATACTATTGCGCACCAACCGTCACACTCTATTATTTCTTCCGTAACAAGACCTACTGAGTTAAGCTTTGCTATAACTTCATCACGACGTGGCTCAATAATTCCTGATGTTAACACTGTACCACCTTGTTTTATGTGCTTTTTAATTGTCTCTGCAAGCATAATAATAACATCTGCAACAATATTTGCACATATTATGTCATATCCTGTGCCAACTTTTTCTGCAAGGCTTGTATCAGTTGTCAAGTCACCGCTTATTGCTGTAAATTGTGGCTCTGTAAATCCGTTTTCTGTTGCATTTTCTCTTGCTGTACGTACCGCAACACTGTCAATATCTATACCAACTGCTTTTTTTGCGCCAAGTTTCAGTGACGCAATAGAAAGTATACCGCTGCCTGTACCCATATCAAGCACTGTATCACCGTTGCTTATATTCTTTTCTAGTAATTCAAGACACAATCTTGTTGTGTGGTGTGTACCTGTACCAAAAGCCATACCCGGATCAAGAACTATTTCCATACGATTATTTATATTCTCATATTTTTCCCAACTTGGCACAACAACAAGTCTTTCACCTATCTCTGTTGAGTGATAGTATGATTTCCATGCAGTAGACCAGTTTTCTTCTTTAACCTGTGCTATTTTTATTTCATTTTCAATTCCAAGCACCTGCAAACGTTCTTTAACAAAAGAAACAGCCTCTATCGGACTTTGATCAGGATTAATATATATATGCACTATTGCCTTTGTCTTATCTTTATTGAGCAAATCTTCGTCAATAAGATTTATATGTGCTATCTCCTCAACCGCTTCTTCAAGGTCAGAGTAATCCTCTATATATATTCCGTAAGGCACAGTCATTTGTGCTACGGCTTCAACATGTTCCAAATCATTCAGATTTATGTGTATTTGTATATCGCTCCACTCCATATTATTTATACCTCCTAATTATTGCTTAAAACATTAAAGGGGAATATAAAAAATAATCCCCTCACAATAATCTTATAATCTTTAAATTTTAATATAAACTCATAAGTTCTTTCAGTGTTTCATTAAATTCATCAATAGTATCATTAATAGGTTTTTCTGTTGACATATCAACACCTGCAATTTTAAGTAGTTCTATTGGTGTATCGCTTGAACCTGATGAAAGGAATTTTCTGTAATCATCAACAGCAGGTTTTCCCTCTTTCAGTATTCTTCTTGAAATAGCAATAGCAGCCGAAATACCTGTTGCATATTGATACACATAGAAATTACTGTAAAAATGAGGTATTCTTGCCCACTCATAAGAAATAAACTCATCTGCTATAAAGTCTTTGCCATAATAATCCTCGTTTAATTTCTTGTGAATACTGCAAAGAGTCTCAGGTAAAAGAGCCTCACCTTTTTCAACAAGAGTATGTGTTTGATGTTCAAAATCAGCAAACATTGTTTGGCGATAGAATGTTGAACGAATATCATCAAGATGTTTTGATAACAATAGTTTCTTTTCATCTACGCTTGCCGCACGTTCCAATAAGTAGTGATACAGTAACATTTCGTTTGTTGTAGATGCAACTTCTGCACAGAAGATACTGTAATTTGCATATACATACGGTTGTGTGCTGTTACTGAAATATGAGTGCATAGAGTGACCCATTTCGTGAGCCAATGTAAACACATCATCAAGAGTTTCATCATAGTTTAACAGCATATATGGGTGTACACCATAAGCGCTTGTTGAATATGCACCTGTTCTCTTGTTCTTTCTGGGGAATACATCTGTCCACCTCTCTGTAAATGATTTTTTAACAAGCTCTGTGTAATCTTCACCAAGTATACGTGTAGCCTCTATTGTTAATTCCATACCTTCTTCATAGCTGTATTTTTTATCAATATCTTTTACTATTGGAACAAAGAAATCATAGAAATAGAAATCGTCAATATTAAGTTGCTCTTTTCTGAATTTAACATAATCTTGAAGTGGCGTTGTGCCTTTCTTAACTGTATTAATCAAATTATCATATACACTTTCCGGTACAAAGTTTACAGCAAGCGCCTTTTCTCTTGCACTGTTGTAGTTACGGCTCTTTGCAAGATACACATCACCTTTTACAGATGAATAGTAGTTTGATGAAATAATATTGATATGTTTACCGTAAGTACCAAGTAATGTTTCAAAATATTTTTTACGGTAATTTCTGTCTGTATTCAGTAGTGCATTACCATAGTTTGCATCATTAACAACTACCTTTTCACCGTTTGGTGTCTCTATCTCTTTATATTCTGTATCGTTTACTGTCAAATCATCATATATTTTATCAAAGCTTCCTGCAAGGTCACCCATTCTTACAAGCAAAGCCTCACTCTTTTCATCAAGTATATGTGGCTTTTGTACAAACAAATCATTCATAGACTTTGTATATACTTTGAGTTCAGGCATTTCATTTACAAATTCATTAAATTTTTCTATACTTTCTGACATAATTTCAGGAACAACAAATGAAACTTTTTCAGAAAAGGCATTAACAGTATTTTGTATTGTCTCTACCAAATTTTTATTTTCACCTTTTGACATATCCGGATGAAATTTACAAGATGCAAACACATAAGCTCTATCTATCAATATACCTACTTCATCTTCCAAATTCAGTACTTTCAATAAATTACTTGCAGAACTGAAAATTTTACCGTGATATTCTTCTATTTTATTTGCAATATCGGTAATTTTTTGTACGTCTTTCTTCCAATCCTCTACACTTTTGTACAAAGCACTTGTATCCCAAGAATATTGAACATCTTTTTTATCCATTGTTAATTCTCTCCTTTTATTTATTCATTATTAAAAAGTTGATTATATAAATCAAAATTTTCTTCTCTGCGTCTATTGGTGACTTCCTCATCAATAACATATCTGTCATCAATAAGTATTATACAATCACCTTCTTTTACATTATCGGGTAACTCCGAAAGAGATATGTCTACAAATTTTTCTGTTATAGCATCTTCGCAAACCGCAAAATCTTCTATTATTCTGTCTACTATTAACACACTCTAACCTCTTTCCTTAACTTATTATTTTTCTGTCTTAAATGTCACATTTTTACCGTCTGTTATAGCTACTATTGTTCCCTGCTCGTCTGTTCTGTAATACTCTATTCCCATTTTGTTATACAGTTCTATTGTTTCTCTGTGTGGGTGTCCGTATTTATTATCTTTTCCACAAGAAATAACCGCATACTTAGGATTAGCTTTTTTCATAAAATCCTTATTTATACTTGTACTGCTTCCATGATGTCCTGCATTCATTACCGTAACAGGGCTCACCTTACCTCTATCAGCCATATCCTGTTGTGATTTTAGTTCCATATCGCCTGTCAACAAAAACGATGTTTCTCCAAAATCCACTTGCAAAACCAAGCTTGATTCATTTAGGTCATTATATAAATCCACAGGACCTGTTATTGTAGCCACAAGTCCATCTCCCAAATCAAAAGTATCACCGACTTTTCCTATTCTTGATTTTATTGTATCTTTATGCTCATTTAAAAATTCCAGTGTCTTTCTATATGTAGCAGTAGTTGGAACTATTGATTTTTTGAGTTCCGTCATAATAAAATTATCCGTCGGTATTTCCTTCATAACTCCTCGGCAACCACCAAGATGATCACTGTGTGGGTGAGAGTTTATAAAATAATCTATCTTTTTAACTCCTTGTTCTTTTAGATATTTTACTATTTTAGGTGCCTGTTCCGCCTCTCCCGCATCATAAAGTATTACTTTTTCACTACCCTTTACAAGTACACTTGTACCTTGTCCAACATCAATAAAATGTATTTCTGCTTTTCCGTCAATTCCAACAACTTCCGAATTAATTTGCGGTAGTATACTGTCACCTATGTATTTTTCAAAAACCGGATAGAAAAATGTACATATTGCAACAGCAACAACCAGTCCTATGCAAATACCCCGTAAATTTTTATTTTTAATTTTTTTAGCCTTTCCATAGGCTCTCTTTAAATCTCTTTTTGTCGCCACTAAAATTCATACAAAGTAAAAATACTTTGCATCTCCTTTCTTTCACAATATTTTATAATTGATATAAAATATTATATCAATTTTTATATCAATATTCAAGTAAACAAAACTTCTGTCTAAAAACAAAAAAAGATGCACAACTGTTAATCGCTGTACATCTTTTTTATTTATTCTCTATAAACCAAAGCTAATTGAAAGAGCTTTATCAATATTTTGCATATCATCATCCTCTATCTTTCCCATTTTTTCTTTTAATCTTTGTTTATCTAATGTTCTTACCTGTTCCAGCAGCACCATAGAATCTTTTGATAAACCACATGTATTTGATGTTAATTTAATATGTGTGGGAAGCTCATTTTTCTCCTTTTGACTTGTAATCGCCGCTGCAATTACCGTTGGACTATATCTATTTCCCACATCGTTTTGCACAATTAATACAGGTCGCATACCGCCTTGCTCGGAGCCGACAACAGGGCTTAAATCTGCATAATATATTTCTCCTCGCTTAATATTCACATTGTTTCGCTCCTTTGTTATTATTTTTTTAATACTGTATTTGTATTATTTAACAAATTTTTCTGTACTTATATTTTGCCCTACCAATAAATCTTTTAAACAAGTAAAATAATAAAAATTCTTATCAATATATATTATGGACATGTGTTATTTTTTGACTTTATTTTGTTAAAATTAAAATAACAAAAAAACACACAGGAACTAACCTATGTGTTTACAGCTTCTAAAAAAAGATGAGTGTACTATTAATTGACAAAGTCACAAAAGTTTTACTCAAATTTTTTCAAAAAATTACGGTACTTAGGCAAGCCTAAGACGTTTTTCACAGAAAACGGAATGCTTTTAGCCGTATAGGAACATTTTTGAAAGTTAAATTTGCCTTAACAGACAAAAAAGTAAACGTATTTCGATAGAAAAAGTTTGCTGAAATTAAAATCTTTGTTTAATTTTTATTTGAATATACTTATTCAACAATAAAAAACCACACAGGAACTAACCTATGTGGTAAAATATATCTATATAGTAACATTTTATTACTTAATCAACTGCTATTATTGTTTGTCTGCTATCTCTTGTATTAATTGTTGCAATAGTTCCTGTGCCTTTGGTGAAATAGCTTTTGGCACTTTAATATATGTTTGCTCACGTGAATATGGCAAAGGTCTGTCTATTAACCCAACCAAATAGTCCACGGAAACATTAAATAATTTTGCAAGGCTTACTTTTATTGCATCAGAAGGTTCACTTCTCTCTTTTTCATAAGCTGAAATAGTATAATGTGAAACGTCTAATTTTTCTCCTAATTCCTTTTGTGAAAGACCAGCTCTTTTTCTTAATTGAGTTAATCTATAACCTATCATTTTCGATCCTCCCTAAATACAATCATAAAACGTTTTGTTTTTATATTTTTTTAAATTCATATTTAATAATAATATCATATAAATATACCTAGATATTATATATCTTAC
>JAHHTR010000115.1 GCA_020024515.1 Angelakisella sp. | reverse complement strand
TATCAATAATAACTGTTTTTTCATAAGACAGTTTATTAAATGTTGTTTCTCCTTCAATAACCATTATTTTTATATGTCTGTTCAACAATTCTTTATAGAGTATTTCTATTTCATCAGAAGAAAAATATAAATGTAAATTTGCAAAAACAAATATCTTTAACTTTGTATAATGTTGTAGCAACAACACATATTCAACTAGTATTTCCAATAGATTATCACTATCGAAATTAGGCTTTAAACCCATAAATTTAAATAAATCTTTTATAGAAAAATCTTCTTTATATTCAAAATCATAATCATATTTTTGAATTAAAGTATCCATAAACGTAAATATTGTTCTCTGTAAATTGGCGGTTTCTTCATTCAACTCATTAACACAAAAAAGTGACATATTATCATATACTTTTTTCATTATCACAGATGATAAATCCAAATTATAATAATCCATAATAAAACATATATTACTTTTATAATCTATTTGTTCATAATCTTCTGAAAATATTACTTTATTTTCCAAATCTGTATCATTTAAAAATAAATATACTAAATTTCTATAATATTCTTTATTTTCTACACAAAGTAAAACTACTTTATTGTTTGTAAATGCAATAGGTTTATTTAAAACATCTATTGAAACCATCATAATATCACAAGCCTTTCATCGCTATCAATAACATTACTTACAGACTTACCACATAGCATTTCCATTTTTGAAAATTGTTTTTCGGTAACAGTCAATATTTGTACAAGCCCTTTTTCAGGTTTTATTTTCTTTATATCCTGTATTATTTGCATTGTCTGAGTTTGATTTAAAGATAACTTTACATAGACCGATTCCTGAATCATCATAAAACCATTTTTTATTAAATTGGTTCTAAATTTTCTGTAAATTCTTCTATCAATACTTGTATTTGTGGGTAAATCAAAAAATACCATTACTCTCATAAATCTATAACTCATATTTATAAAATTTTATTACTGACATATCTCCCGTTTCAATAGCTTCCAAAACACTTTTTGTATATATTTTTATTGTATTAAGTAAAGTTTGTCTTCTGTCATCAATCAGAAATTCTTTGCTTAAAATAGATAATACTTCAATCTTTTCTTCATGCTCAAATTTTGTTGGATTTAATTTTTTTACAATTCTATCAACTATAGGTCTAAATGGCTCCATTAAATCACAGCTTAAATTAAAATTGTTATACATATTATCGTGAAATATTCCCAGTTTTGTCGAATATCCACAGGTGACAACTTCTCTATTAAAACAAGACAAAATTATACTATATCCATAATTAAGCATAGCATTTATTGGACACTCATCAGAACGTGAAAAACTCTTTCCGAAAAGAGAGTTAAAATAAACCTTTGCAGCATGCCCCTCTCGATTACTTTCATCATTAAATTCAAGCTGCTCCATATATTCATATAGCTTTTCCGATTCAGGTAAATTAAAATATTCCAAATTTAATGCTTGATTTTTAATTTTTTCATTAACTATATTTGTCCATACACTTTGCTTATTGTTACAAATCCAATTAATTTGAATACGTAGTTTTAATGATGTGTCATATGAACCATACTCTGAAATTAAACTGGCAACAGGATTTTCTTTTTCATCACAAAATATCACATTGACCTTTTGCTTTACAAGTTCACTGATAAGGGCAGTAGTAATGGAGGACTGCGTTGTTTCAATAATAAGTACAGATATTTCATTTATATGTACCCTAACCGTACTTTCACTATCACGTACTACCAGGTATCCCAATCGTAAATCCAATTTCGATGGCTTTGTTACAACTACTGTCCTCCAACTCATAGTAAGACTCCTTATTAAATTAGCTCAATTTCCTGTTCATACAGTCCTGTTATAGATTGATGTATTATTTTAAACGAAGCAATTTCTTTGGAATTTTCTATTGTTTTGCTTATTCTAAGCGCTCCAATATTTTTTCCACGATTTAAAAATGATAAATCTCCGTTAACTGTGTCTGTATGCAAAATTTTCAAAATTTGAATAAGGGTAAAACACTGTTCATATAATGAAATATTTAAAAACCGCTCACGGCTATCCAAAAGATTTTCATATAAATGACCATATTTAACATTGAAATTTGTATTTCCCAATTTATCGATTATCTTATCGTATAATAAAATATTTTCTTCCAAAGTTATTTTATCAAATTCTGTTATTTCTTTAATTATTTTCCAATCTATACACTTTTGCAAATAATTAGATATATATTTTATATACTTTTCACTTGCGTATCCAAGTATAAGTTGAACAGCCGATTTAGAAATCAATCTGTTTTCGTCAGCATTACCACTTATATGCATTCTAAAATTATTAATACTTACAAGTGTGTTTACTTTTAGACAATCTATGATAATTTTAACATTATCCAATCCAAATGCAGTTGATATATAATTTTGTGGATTGTTTTCATATTCTGTGGCACGATATGTGTAAATGGGTAAAATCTTTCTAATTTCTTTTTCCTTCTTTGTATAGCTGACTAAACAAAAATATGAAACTGAAATATTTTCATATCCACCGTACTTGGAAGTGTCAATATAAGGATAAAGATTTTTCATTGCAACTTTTCCTTTTGCTTTTTTGGATAGATTTTGATTAAAGAGTCCACCCTTTTTCTTATATGAATATCTTGTAAATCTTATATTGTTTTTAAGCATTGTTTTCTTTACAATATCAATAGACCTTTCTCCGTCTACGTTCCATGCGTTATTTGCAGGATAATCAAAAATTCGATTTACACTCTTTACCCCTTTTTGTATATCTTTAATATATACTGTTCTGTTATGGTTAAACTGAGTATTATATACATTTCCAACAACAATATTTAAATAGGCATCTTTGGCATGATGCAAGTCATTGACTTCTCTGCACTTTACCATATCAAATTTTTGTCTGAATTCTGATACCAAACGCGCTTTTACATATACAATTTCAGTATTGGGCTTTGGATATCTTTTTTCCAAAAGTTCAGCAATAGCTTTTGTAGACTGTCTTGTTTCCACAAGCTGTCTTGATATAAAGACAGAAAGTTCATCATCGGTAAGCGGTGTATTTCTGACAAGTCTTTCATATTTCTTTTTACTTATAAGTCCTTTATTAAGCAGAGTTTTCCAGTAATTATGATTAGCTGTTCTTATATTTTCATCTATTGGGTATCGATTTGTTTTATTTGCATTTTCGGATTTCAATACAAGAACACGATTATCAATACTATCGTCCTTTATCTTTGACTGTGGAAAAATATGGTCTATATCATACAAATTTTTGTTGTGTAGCTCACTTATTTCTATCTTTGTGTCACTGTACATACTTCTTCCAAACTGTGTAAAATACAGATAAAGAGAATCCCTTCTTAAATCACTTTCATTAACATTCTGTAATTGTTTAAATAAATCAGCTTGCTCTTTTTTACAGTCTTTATATAACTCCAAAAGTCTGTTTTTTCTTGAAACCGTTCTCTGCTTTTCTTCCGGTCCACGAGCAACTTCAACAAAGATTTTAGTAGGCGTATTACCCTTTATCTTGACTATTTCTTCAACTATTTGCATAGTCTGATATATAGGTCTTTTAACCTTTGGTGAAACATATAAATTCTTAATTTCTTCTTTTAATGATGTAAACTTATTTTCTCCGTTTTCAAACTTTATAGCATCTAAAAAAGTATAATTATTACTTAAAAGCTGCATAAGGTTGTTGTTTGTTTCCCACATAAACCTAATAATGCTGTTTGTTTCACCTGCTTTTGCAATTTTATCTACACCGTAAATGCCAGTTAAAAACTTCTTTGAAAGTCTGCTCCAACCTGCATATTTCAGCTTACATATAGATTTTATCTCATCATTGCTTAGTTTTTTACCATATTTATTTACAATACGTTTTTTAAGCAATTTTCTGTCATCACCAAAAATAGTTATTGCCTTTATTATTTCCTCTTTTTCACTTTCTCCCAAATTTATGTTTTTGAAATCAATATATGATTTTAAATTTGACTTAAAGTCGCCATCTATACCACTGATTTCTACATCGGGATATCCGTTTGACTTTAAATATTTCTTTAATGCTGATTGTGATACTTTGTTTTTATTCTTAAATAAATCATTATATATTGCTTGCTTAAGTTCTACGCTTGTTTTTTCACCATCAAGTTTAAGATTATTAAGTTCGTTTAATACCATAAATGAGCTATATAGCAAAGAATTTTTTGGTATTACATCTTCTTTATAAAGATATGTGCATTTTGAAGTAAGATTTTCTATAAACTTTTCAGCGCTTCTGTCAACATCAACTTTTTCTTCAAAATTCCAAGGATAGATTCTACCTTCTTGCCTCACTATCCACGATTTATCGCTATGTTTATTAAGCGGTCCAACATAGTATGGTATTCTAAAAGAATGTATAGATATTATTTTTTCTTTTACGCTTATACCATTTTTATCTTTTTCATTTAAAAATGCAAGGTATTGCGATGCATTATTTAATATAGCTTTAAGTTCACTTAGTGTCACTTGCATAGGTATAACCGAATTATCCTTTATCTTCATCTTTGGCATAAATGAACCTGCCAATATTTTTTCATACATTTCATTGTATTCACCTGATTTTACATCTTTGGGAAGAGTTTTCTTTAAAAATTCACAGAACTTTTCCTGAGTGCAGTTTGTTGCAAATGGTGAAGACATTTTTGATGTAGGCTTTGAATGACCGGAATAAGCTAAATAGTTATTTATATCTTTTTTATTGTCTTTAAAAATAATATTATATTTATCATCGCAATATAGCTTTACATATTTTTTGAGTAGTTTTAAATCTGACTTATGTTTATTATAATCTTCTACCTTTGCAAAAGAGATATATTTATTGTCTTTTATAATATTTGCAAGTATTGACCAATCATAAACAGCTTTTATTTTTTCAATCAATTCAAAATTTTCACCGAAAGTTGATTCGTAAATATCTGAATTTTCATCATAACCACTGCTAATACAAACACTTTTACATTCACTGTCTCTATAATCTTCATTATTAAATAATTCATTGGCGCTTACTGTACCACCTGTTAAAAGAGTAATTACTGAATATTCCTGTTTAGCATTCTTTTTATTTATTGACAAAATATCTGCTACTTCTTCTTTTTTCTTTGTTTTAGTAAGCGTACTGTTTTTTAGAACAAATTCGAGTTGCTCAGTAGAATCAATATTTAAACTTATGCTATAATTATCGGATAAATACTGGTTAAGTTCTAACCAAATATTATTAAAATCAGACACTTCATCATCGTTTACAAATTCAGAATCAAATAAAAAATGTCCTCTGTTTTTTATTATATGACTTATTGCCAAATAAACAAGTCTAATATCATGAGGCGTTTTGTTTTCTATCAGATCTTTTCTTAAATGATATATTGTAGGATAATCTTTGTGATAATCTTTATCAGTGTATGTTGAGTCACTGAATAAAGAATACTTGGTTTCCGTACTTTTGTCTTCTTCATAAAGATTGCTCTCTTTTAATCGTTGAAAAAATGCTATATCAACATTTGCTATTTCTTCATTAAACAAAGTTTCAAGGCATTGTAAACGATATTTATTTCTGTCTGTTCTTCTTCTTGCAGTTCTGAAATTTCGTCTTTCTTCTGCAGTATTGCTCTCTTCCAAAAGGCGAATACCCCACATGGCGTTCCCCTTAAACTTATCCAGAATATAATTTTTATCAGTCACTGCCCAACCAATAGAATCCGTACCTACGTCAAGTCCTATAAAATAATCTTTCATAACTACCTCTCCTTATGTTGACAAAAATATATTTATATGTTACAATGTAAATATCTCAAAACCTATGGGATTTACACTATAAGTTCAAATAAAGATTTATCCAAATCGCCATTTATATGGCTTCACAGTGTGTGAATAGCTCTTGATAGTCAAGGGCTTTATTTTTTATATTAATTAAGACGAAAGTATACTTTGCTTTCGTCTTTTTACATTATCTAAAACATTTTGCTGTTGATACTTAATTCTAATGGATTCTAGTTACCTATGAATTTACACTATTCTCAAACCAGCTTTCTGTGTTATATTCGTTTTGTATTGTTTTAGTTACCTATGAATTTACACTATTCTCAAACTTACTCTTTTTTTGCCAGCAATATATTATAGTTTTAGTTACCTATGAATTTACACTATTCTCAAACTATTTTCTTGTTGTTGCAAAATTCTATCTGTTTTAGTTACCTATGAATTTACACTATTCTCAAACCGATTATGTTAAAATTAACAAACACTTATTGTTTTAGTTACCTATGAATTTACACTATTCTCAAACCAAGCCGTAATATAAGAGCGCGGTATATTAGTTTTAGTTACCTATGAATTTACACTATTCTCAAACGGTTTCAAAGGAGACAATGTATTTTTGAATGTTTTAGTTACCTATGAATTTACACTATTCTCAAACTTTGAGGAAAGGTTGAAAACATGGCAAAGCGTTTTAGTTACCTATGAATTTACACTATTCTCAAACGATTGACACGATGAAGTATATGCGAAACATGTTTTAGTTACCTATGAATTTACACTATTCTCAAAC
>JAHHTR010000114.1 GCA_020024515.1 Angelakisella sp. | reverse complement strand
CAATATATTTTTATTATAATCAATATAACAAAAATATATTTACAATCTTTAATAATATATCAATAATCACGCATTATGTCAATACAAAATCATACAGTATCTATATGATTTTCAGTTTTAAAGGCTTTCATTTACTAATATAAGTAACAATTTTTTCCACTCTACATACTATAAAGTAAGACGTAAAAATTAATTAGTAAAGGAGTCGATACATCTATGTTTAATTGCAGAAAATTAACAAAATGTGAAATTAAAAATGTATTAACTAACTCACATATATGTAAAGTAATAACAGGAAATAACTGTTGTTTGAATTTTATTCCAATGGAATATGACGTAGACTTTACCGCTTGTGACAATGTAAATATTGTACTGAAAAATGTTAACCCATGTCAAATGAGTAGATGTAGAAACCAATGCTTTACATTGGAATTTACGGAACATGCATCATGCAATAATATACGAACTGTATTTGCAAATTGCTACTTGATATGTGTAAAAGGAAATTGTTCATGTGGAAATATGAAATACATTTTACGTGCTACATTTTTAACCGGTAAACAATATTCTTTAAACACTCCACCTTATTGTAATTGCTATTCAGATACAAAAGAACAAAGTAATAAGGATTCTTATCAAAACAACAATCAATGTTATAATCTATAAGTAACAAACAGAGTTTTAGTATATGTGAAGTTTTCATATATACTAAACTCTGTTATTTATTATATAGTTTTACTGAATTGGCACATATATTGCTTTACTAAAATCTATTGCTCCCAAGTTATTTATTGTATAGCCTGTCAAGTTTTTGCTTGCAGCATAATTTATTGTTAAATGGTATATGGGTGTAATGGCTGTTTCTTCTTCTACTATCAGCTTATGGGCAAATGAAAATAGTTCTTTGTTTGTGAAATCTGTTTTTACTTCTTGATCCTTGCCCTTATCATCTTTTTTGTCGTATTTTTTCTCTGCATTGTCTTTATCATCATCACTGAATGTATCTACATATTCCATCCCATAGCTTCTAACAATAGCTTTATCATAGTCCTTATTTGAAAAACCTATGAAGTTATTTTTGCTGTTATTAAGGAAATTGACAAAATAATTATCAACATAAGCAGTGTCATTAAATATAGTTGTCATTATTACATCAAAATTGCCTTCTTCACGTTCTTTATTATATTCATTAAACGATAAAGATACTATTTCTGTTTTTACTCCTATTTCTTCCCACATTTTGCTTACTATTTCAGCAAATCTGATATGTGCCGGATTATCGTCTATCAAAAACTTAACTGTATAGCTTTTGCCGGATAATAATTCTTTTGCATTGTCTTTATCTTTTGTTATAGCTACTAAATCTTCTGCAAAGGTTTCACCATTAAATAAGAATGACTTTTGTAGCAAACTTGTTGCAGGAATACATCCATTCTTCATTTGTTCAACTACACTGTTTCTGTCTATTGAAACTGACAGTGCTTTACGCAAATTCTTATTCTTTGTGGTTTCACTGTTCATATTAAATTCAAATATTTGTGTGGCTGTTATAGGTGAAATCATATTTGTATTTAAAGAAGTGTTATCAATACTGTCAAAATATTTTAAAGGCAGCTCTGTTGTAAATAATACCTTATTTTGTATAAATGCCTCTTTAACTTCTTCATCTGAATATTTAAAGATAAAATTGACAGAAGGGTTTATGACTTCATCAGCCAAAACATACTTATCATTTTTTTCAAAAGATATATTTTGTCCTTTTTTCCAATCACTTACTTTATACTTACCGCTTACTTGCAGTTTTGTAATATTCAATGACCAATCCGCTTCTGATACATTCTTTTCTTGTAATGCAAGATATGCGGGCAGTGTTAATCTTTGTAGAAAATCTGGACATTTGCCTTCCAAAACAATTACCAAATTTCCATCTTTATCAACACTTACACCAAGTTCATCTGCTTTTAATTCACCATTATAAACTTTAACCGCATTTTTTATCGGAAATAGTTGATAAGCAACAGGCGAATTCAAATTCTTATCAAGTATTCTTTTGAAATTATATACAAAATCACTCGCTTTTATATTGGTTCCGTCATTCCATATAGCATTTTTATTTATCTTAAAAGTATATGTTTCCACACCGTTTTTGTCTGTTTCCAATTTCCAACTTTCAGCAATACATGGAACAGCTTCACCTTTTTCGTTAAGAGTTGTCAGTCCACTGAAAAGGTGATTTATATATGTTAATTCCGATGCTTTATATGCAAAAGCTGGGTCAAGATTTGTGGGTTCTGTGCCTACTTGTACATTAATTGAGCTATCCATTATTGGCATTGTAATTACTGTCTTCTTTTCATCTTCTTTATTTGTAGTATTTTGACAACCTGTAAAAAGCAAACCGGCCACAAGCAAAACTGAAAATATTTTTGTTAACTTCATTATTTAGTATACCTTCCTCAAAAATTTAATAATATAAAATTAATTTAGGTAAATAGGTTTCACCATTTTATTTACCCAATGTCTTTAAATATTTTACTACTTCTGTACCTGCAACCGCACCTTCATATACAGCTTTTGACACTTGTAACAACCCGCCTGTACAGTCTCCCGCTGAGTATAGACCATTTAGATTAGTAGCCATTTTTTCATTAACCACAATCTTATTATTTTCTGTTACTGCGCCTATTTTCTTTGCAAGACCTGTACTGCCTGCAACACCCATTGCAACAAAAATTCCGGATACATTAAGCTCTGTATCATCATCAAATACAACACTTCCAACTGTATTTTCGCCTTTTATTTCCTTTACCTTCTTTGTGATTACATCTACATTCTCAGGGAAAGTAGTAGTAGGTTCTACACCGTTTGTAATTAAAACTACCTTTGAAGCCAAATCTTTAAGAGAATTTACTTCGTGCAAAGCATAATCGCCACTACCCAAAACCGCTACATCTTTTCCACGATAGAAAAACGCATCACAAACAGCACAATAGCTTATTCCTTTGCCTTCAAAATCGGCAAAACCTTTTATTTTTGGAGTTGCACGTTGTGATCCTGTTGCAATAATAAGTGCATCTGCTTTATATGTGTTTTCCGGAGTTTCAACAACATATTGTCCGTCAAAAGTAAGTCCAACTACTTCCTCGTAAATTACCTTACCACCTATTTTCTCACAACTTGCTATTCCGTTTTCAAATAATTCTTCGCCACAAATACCGCCTACAAAACCATAATAATTTTGTATATTTTCAGCATTTTTCAGTGCTGTATTTTTTTGTGTGATAACAGTAGTATCTATCCCCGCACGAATTGTATAAAGTGAAGCTGATATTCCCGCAGGACCACCACCGATTATTATAACTGATTTGCTCATTTCATTTCCTCCGCTTTATTTTTATTTTATATTTTTATCATTAATTTTTTAAAACAGAAACATAGAAATATTACCAAATATGAATAAACTTTTTTTATATTTTTATTTAAAAAATTTGTTAATTTTTATTTCATAAGTTTTTTCAAGATATTTATTTTTTTATCATAAAAAGGCGCATACCTAAGATTTATATCTATTAAATTTGACCTTTCCAAAATACTTTTTTTATGCGAAAATGTCTCAAAGCTATACTTACCATGATAGCCACCCATACCACTGCTACTTACCCCACCAAAAGGCATATACGGTGTTGCCAAGTGAACAATAGTATCATTTATACAGCCACCGCCAAATGATATTTGAGACAAAACTTTGTCTTTGAGTTTTCTATCGGCAGTAAACAGATACAAAGCAAGTGGTTGTTCTCTGTGCTTAATTTCCCTTATAACCATATCACTATCTGTATATTTTATAATTGGCATAATTGGTGCAAATATCTCATTCTTCATGATGTTAGAATTTGTATCAGGATTTAATATTATTGTAGGCTCCAATTTTTGCGTATCTTCATCATATTTACCACCATATATTATATCTGTATTTTCCATAAGATTTACAGCTCTGTAAAAATGTTTTTTTGTTATAATCTTTGGCAAATCATTTGAATTTAATAGGTTTTCACCGTAAAACTTTACTATATATTTTTTGGTCAATTTTACAAATTCATCATAAATATCCGTATGTACATATACATAGTCAGGCGCAACACAAGTTTGTCCCGCATTCAAAAATTTACCCCAAGCAAGTCTCTTTGCGGCTAGCTTTACGTTTGCGGTTTTATCTACTATACATGGACTTTTTCCACCCAATTCGAGCGTTAGCGGCGTTAAACTTTCCGCAGCGGCTTTCATAACTATTTTACCTACCGATGTGTTTCCTGTAAAGAATATATAATCAAACTTTTGTTTTAAGAGCTCTGTTGTTGTATCCTTATCACCGCAAATTACCGTGCCATACTCTATCTCAAATGTTTCTGCAATTATCTTTTGTAACACTTTTGTTGTATTTACCGAATATTCAGAAGGCTTTAATATAAAAGTATTTCCCGCTGATATTGCACCGATAATCGGATCTATCGACAACATAAATGGATAATTCCATGGAGATATTATAAGTACGACACCAAAAGGCTCATAGATTATTTTGCTCTTTGCAAAAAACTGAGTTATCGGTGTATGCACTCTATCACTTTTCGCCCACTTATCTATGTTTTTTATTGCATAGTTGATTTCAGAAATAATCATCCCAATTTCACACATATAACTTTCCGTATAACTCTTGCCCAAATCAAGTTTGAGTGCATTTAATATTTCTGTTTCGTATTTTTGAATTATTTTTTTTAATTTTAACAGTTTTTCTTTCCTTAATTTTATATTTTTTGTTTTATTAGAAAAGAAAAATTTATGTTGACTTTTTACTGCTTCCGAAATATTCAAAACAACACCTCATTTTTTTAAATTTAATATTGTTAATTAATCTTTGTGCCACAGTGTATGCAAAACACACTTGATGGATCAACAATATTTTGACACTTGGGACAAACTATACTTTTTGTAACATATGTATTTGCATTTACATACTCTTTCTTTATGCTGACACTGTCAGTGCTTAACTTGTTTCCACAGTTTGAGCAAAAATTATCTTCACCTTTTATATATGGTTTACCACATATATTACAAACACAGTTTTGCTCACTAACGATTGTTTGATGGTCAATATCTGATGTTTGCAAAGCATTATTATATATAATATTTATGTCCTCATCGTATCTCTTTATAATCTCATCAATTTTATCATACTTTAATTTCTTACTGTTTTCTATTAAATCAATATCTTTCCAAAAAGTAAGCAATCCTTCTGCATAGTCATTATTTGTTAAATAATTGCTGTATGCTTTTGCACCCGCATCTGAAATTATAAATGACTTTTGCTTATTAAGATTATCAATCTCATTTTCAAGTGCCTTAATTAAATTATTTCTTCTTTCTATTAGTGCCGATATTTCCTTTTGCACTTTTCGTGGCAATGAGTCATAAGAAAATTTATCTGTATTTATCATAAAAACTCTCCATATAAACTAAACGTAAAGTATACTCGATAATATATTTTAACACAAATTAATTATATTTAAAATACCCTTTGTACAAAAAAAACAAATTGACCATAAAACATACTTGTTTATACAATCAATTTGTTAATTCTCTTTAAAAATTATTCCAGATGTTTTAAACTTTCCACTTCTTTTTCATCTATTGTAATTTTACCGTCTTTTATAAGTTTTACATCTCTTTTATTGTATGACTCACAAACACCTTCTGCCGCTCTGTCAAGATGTACTTTTAAAATACCTGTAAGTAAGTTTACCTCTACTACTGTACCTTTACCTTGTGCTGTCATTACACTTGCACCAACTTTTGGTGTAGTCTTTAATAGTGACTCATAAGCCTCTTGCTCGTAATTTAAGCAACACATAAGTCTGCCACATGTACCTGATATTTTAGTTGGATTTAGTGAAAGACCTTGTTCTTTTGCCATTTTTATTGAAACAGACTGGAATTCTCCCAAGAAAGTTTTACAACAAAACGGTCTGCCACATATACCAAGACCACCTAAAAGTTTTGCCTCGTCACGTACACCTATCTGTCTTAACTCTATACGAGTATGGAAAACAGATGCCAAGTCTTTTACCAGCTCACGAAAATCCACACGTCCTTCAGCAGTAAAGTAAAATAAAATTTTACTGCCGTCAAATGTATATTCAACGTCAACAAGTTTCATATCAAGTTTATTTGCGGCTATTTTCTCTATACATATATTAAAAGCATTTTTTTCTTTTTGCTTATTTTCTTCTATTTTTTTTAAGTCTTCTTTTGTTGCAATTCTTATGACACTTTTAAGTGGCATAACAACTTTATTTTCCGGAACTTCTCTATTAGCTATTGTAACAGTACCTACTTCTATTCCTCTTGCTGTTTCTACAACAACTATTGTGCCTACATCTATTTTTTTGCCGTTTGGACTAAAATAATAATTTTTCCCAGCTTCTTTAAATTTTACTCCTACTACTTCTATCAACTTACAAATTCCTTTCATTTTTCACATGACTTTTCTACAATTAGTATAGATATTATTTGTAATTGAACCGATTGTGAAGAATATTCAAGTGCTTTGTTTAACACATTATATATTTTCAAAAGTTTCTTTGTCTTTATATTTATTCTTTTCATAAAAACATCATTTTTTACTAATAATAACA
>JAHHTR010000113.1 GCA_020024515.1 Angelakisella sp. | reverse complement strand
GATTATAATACTTATTGATAGATATTTAACGAAAATATATCTAAATATTAAAAATTTAGGGAGAAAAATGGAAAATGAAAAAGTGTATGAGTTTGTTAATGGCAGCAATGATGTTATTAACATTAGTTACAGGTTGTGGTGCAACAGATACACCAAGTTCATCATCAAAAGATGAAACATCACAAAGCACATCAACAACACCCGAAGTACAAGAAACGATGAAAGAAGTTAATTCTGATTTTGTAATTGTTGGTGCAGGTGCAGCAGGTATGTCAGCAGCACTTGAAGCTGTAAAAAACGGTGCTGAAAAAGTTACTCTTTTGGAAATGACATCAAAAACAGGTGGTTCATTAAACTTTACAAGTGGTTCAATGTCAGCCGCAGAGACAATTCTTCAAAAAGAAGACAAAATAGAAGATACACAAGCATCATATTTGGAAGATTTGCTTAGAATAGGCAGTGATTTTGGTGGAAACCCAAGTCGTCCACACCTAGAAGCATACGTAAAAGAAAGTACAGCAGCTTTTGATTGGCTGTGGGAAAATGGTCTTAAAGACTATACTTTTGCTCAGGATAAAGATGGTAAAAGAGCGGTTTTTGCTCCTGAACACCCACTATACTCAATCCAAAGAACATATAAACCAAAGGCAAAAGATCCTAAAAACTACAAAGCTCCTGCTCATGAGCTACTGGATAAAATGATTAAAGAAGAGAACAAAATAGAAATTCTTTACAATACAAAAGGTACTAAGCTGGTAGCAAATGAACAAGGACAAATAACAGCAGTTATCGGTGAAAATACACAAACAAAAGAAAAAGTTAAATATACATCAAAACATGGTATACTTGTTTCGACAGGTGGTTATTCAGCAAATAAGGCACTAATGGGTAAATATACAGAAAATGGTTCAAGCTACCTAACAGGTGGTCCATCATCTGCTGATGGTAATGGCTTGCTACTTGTACAAAATGTAGGTGCAGATGTAAACAATCTAAACTATATACCAACTTTCCCAATGGGTCTTGAAAGTGCCGATGTACCGGGAACAGGTACTATTGCATCTACATACACATGGAAAACAGGCGGTATATGTGTAAACCTTGACGGTAATCGTTTTATGGACGAAACAGAAGCAAATAACTCTATTCGTGAAATTGCCCTAGAAGAACAACCAAAAGCTGTTCAATATGATATATTCACAGATAAAATTCTTGCTGACCTAGCAGAAAATAAAGCTGACTTTATGTACAAATATAAATTCGGCGAGGGTACACCCGGTGGCAAAACAGTTGTAACAGCAGCTACACTAGATGAACTTGCACAAAAAACAGGTATTAATGCAGAAAACTTGAAGAAAACGGTAGACGAATACAACAAAGCTGTTGAGTCAAAAGGCAAAGACAGTTTTGGACGTTCATTTGACGGTAAAGTTACACCATTTAATCTGGCAGTAAATAAAGTGGAAGGTGACAAATACTATGCAGTTCCGCTAAAAGCTCTATGTATAATTACTCTTGGTGGTGTTACAACAAACCCTGATATGCAAGTACTTGACGAAGCAGGCAATGTTATCCCCGGTCTATATGCCGCAGGCGAATTTGTTGGTGGTGTTTGGGGTAAATTTGTATCAGGTGGTACAGGTGTAATGGGACCTATATCTTTTGGTAGAATAGCTGCAAGAAATGCTATGACAAAAGAAATGGCAACAGGCTACACAGTTAAAAAATCAAGCAAAATGCTAGATGAAAAACTATTTGAAAAAGCTACAACAAATACAGATAAATATGATATGACATCTACTTTTAAAGATGGTGAATATACAGCAACTGTTGATGGTCAAGAAGGCCCAATGGAAGTAAAAGTTACTGTTAAAGACAGCAAGATAGCAAATGTTGAAATCGTTTCAAATAAAGAAACAGAGGCAGTTGCCGGAGCTGCTCTAAAAGATGTACCGGCAGCTATTGTAGAAAAAAACAGCCCTGATGTTGATACAGTAAGTGGCGCTACACTAACTTCAAAGAGAATTATGAAAGCTGTAAAAGAATGTCTTGATAAAGCTAAATAGTAAATATCACAAATGAAAAAACAGATAGAACGTATCTACATTCTATCTGTTTTTGTTTAAATATAAATATTGTATAATCGCACTTCATCAATTCTATAACATATATTTTGCCATTTTTTTGGTTTAATGGTGCTTCAAAGATAATTTCTTCTGTACAAAATATATATTTAGATATATCTTTTTTTAATAGAACTTTGTAATTTTTATCTTTTACATAGCATGTTATCCAAGTTTTTGATGGTTTAAGTTTAAAACCAATGAGTATAATTCAACATCAATAAAGCCTATAATAGAAGAATTTTCTTTGGCAACAAGGCAAACGGAAGGTTGTTTGTAAGTTTATTTTTTGGTTTTAATATCGTTATAATATGAGGAATCCGGAAATGAAATTACACAACAACGTACCCAGCCTTCTTCATCGGACTCTTTATAGTTTCTTATTATCATAATTATTTATTGATTATCTCATCAATTCTAACTACTGAATAAATATAAATTTTAAGGGCATCAAAGTATTCATCTAGGTCAAGAGCTTCATCAGGTTGATGTACGCCACCATGACCAATAGGAAAATCAGGATTATCCATACCGCTTTCCATACCAAAGCCTATTGCATTTTTTAGGCAACGGGAGTATGTGCCGCCACCCATTACGTAAGGTGTAGCGTCTTTATTTGTAAGTTCTGTATATATTTCGCAAAGTGCCTGTACTTTTGGATCATCTTTTGGTAGGTATGCAGGAGCACTGTCGTCGGAATCTGTAACTTCCCAATTATTATTTACAAAGTATTTTGTCATACTCTCAACAAAAGTTTCACCCTCTGTTGTAACAGGATAGCGAATGTTAAAGTTAATGCAAATTTGTTTGTCAACAGTTTTTGCAAGTCCGCATATACAAGTCAGTTCGCCGCTTGCTTCATCACTTACGTTTATGCCGAATGGTTCACCGTGATTATTATTTGTGGCATTAAACAGCTCTGTCATAAGTGTCTTGTCAGTTTCACTGATAGAAAGGTCTTTTGCAAAGCCAGCAAGTATAGCGATGGCATTTTTTGAACCGTCAGGTTGTGATGCGTGTTTTGACATACCGTTAGCTGTTATCTTAATTGTAGTATTATCATTTTCAATGTTAAAATCACTTGTTATTTTGTCCTTTATTTCTTTTAGTAGACTTTCGTTGAAATTAAATACACAGTATGCTGTGTCAGGCACCATATTACTTGCAAGTCCGCCTTTAAATTCAACTATATCATTTAATTGTGATTTTGATTTTGCATTTACTTCAAGTATACCTTTTTCACCATGGCAAACAGGGAAATTTGTATCAGGTACTATTGAAAATTCAGGCATTGGTTGTTCTTCAACAAAGTATCTTATATCTTCCATACCTTTTTCTTCGCTACAACCAAAGAAAAGACTTATTGTGCTGTTTAGCGGTGTGTTTGTTGTTTTAAAGAAGTTCATAATATGCAGTCCCAAAACAGCCGCACCTTTATTGTCAACAACACCTCTGCCGATTAAATATTTACCTTTTAAAACTGCTGTGAACGGGTCTGTTTCCCAACCTTTACCTGCCGGTACAACATCAAGATGAGAGAAGATACCGATTTTTTTGTCGCTTGTGCCATATTCAGCCAATCCATAGTGATAGTCGCAATTTTTAGCATTAAATCCATAGTTTTTAGCTTTATTCAGTGCTTCATCAAGTACATCTGCACAGTCTTTTCCAAAAGGTGTGTTGTCTTTACCTTTTTGGCTTATACTTGGGTATTTTATTAAATCTTTTAGGTCATTGATAATAGCCTCACGATTTTCTTTTACATAAGTATCAATTTTTTGTTCTAATTCTTTATTCATTATATAAAAGCACTCCTAATAAAAATTTATTTTTTAATATATATAATATATAATATTTATTTTTACACAAAAATATTAAAAGCAAGATACTCTTTTACGAACACCTTGCTTTTTATCCCACAAGGGAGATTATTTTTTTATTTTAATTAGTTTTCAATATCAAAATTCTCATCTACAACGTATGCAGTTGGATATTTATCCAAATAATTTTCTAAAAATTTAAACAATGCAAATGTTGCACCTGCTGCAATGCCAAGTTTTACAAAGAACCCTAAAAATTTCATAATACGTCCTCCTTTATGAGAGTTATTTTAAATTTTATTATATTAAGATATTGCTAATTATTTATATATAATATATTTAGCAATTATCTGTGTTACCATAATTGATTACAGTAAATTCAGCTAAATTATCTTTTTGATATATATCTGTTTTATTTTTATATGTTATTGGGTACATACTTCCAATATGAGGTTTTTCGATATTTTCTGATATTTTATAAAAGTTACACAGTAACTTATCATTCGCCTTTATACTATCCATATCCAGTGTGTGTATAAGTGTGTTTATGTCTATTTCTGCAACAACTCCCCAATAAACCCCTTGTAAATCTTCACCTTTTATATATCTGAGTGTGGAATTAATATCATTATTAAGATTATCTTTGATAAAAAAATTTTGATTTGTATTAAAATTTATATCAATAAACTTATCTGTAAGTGGGTTATATATCACTGCTTTTATTGTGCTTTCATCTTTTGGAAACATTTCAAAAGCCAGCATTTCAATAATAAGTTTTGTTGGGCACAAACATATTTTGGTTTGGGCAAATGGTTTATAATCATTTTTTGCCAGTGGATAATTTATTATTTTATATACAGGTAGTGTATCCATAAGAGGTATATTACCTTGTTTACATATAAAATATGACATTTAAAAAAACTCCTCTTATTTTGTAGTAAAATGATGTACATATATATTGTACCATTAAAAAAAGTTATTGTACAGAGATTTTGTACAATAACTTTTTATTTTTTTATGAATATTTTTTTAAAAAATTAGTTTATTTAATATTTTCTTCTTTTAGTGGCAGATACATCGCAGGGTCAACATATTCTTTATTTCGTGTCATAGAAAAGTGTAGATGTATACCTTTTTTGCTTTCGGCAGGAATATCCGACAGTGTGCCTATTTTTTGTCCGCCTGTTACATTATCGTTTTTCTTTAAAGATTTTTCGGCAGTTATTCCTGTATATTTACTTTGACAGCCATCGGGGTGTTTAATTTCAACATATCCACCCCAAAGTGGGTCTACACCTATATCAATAATCACTCCGTCAGATACTGCACAAACTCTGTCTCCTGCCTCACCTTTTAGGTCGACAGCATTATGCACACGCCATACATTCAGTGTTTCGTTTTTTACAAGTTCTCCATTACTGTATGGTTCAATGACTGCCAAAGAGTCCATTGGCAAGATATACAAGGTTTGCTCCAATTTTTGCTCCGTCACTTGCGACTTTGACAATTCTTTTGACCCTAATGTACTCGTTGATGGCGAGTCCACAGATGATGATGACGAGGACGATGGCACAGGCTTTTTCACATTGTCTTTTTTGGTATTCGTTGCTACCGAAGAATTGTTTTCCACAGGTTTTTGACTTTGTGGTGGATTTGTAATTGTAGATTTGCTTCCGCTTTCCCACTTTTTCACCTCATTTTGTACATATTGTTCCGTTAATTGCTTATTGTGTTCATCAATAGTATTAAGTGTTTTGTTTGCAGTTGCCCAAGCTCCTATTGATGCGCCTATTATACATACTGCAAGTACGATGTAAAATCCCTTATCTTTTACAAATTTTATAAAACGATTATTTTTTGAAATCATATTCTTCTCCGTTCCGCCTTTTATATTAAGGCTCTTTAAATATAAATGTTCATAACTTATATTAGTAATGTCTTTGATATAGATATTTTGAACTGTTTTTTTGTTTTTATACAAATTAATCTTTTTTATTTTTCTTTTTTTCAAGTATTATCATAACTATTTCGCGAATACCCAAAAAAATTAAAAATACAGCAAAAAAGGTTTTAAGTATTTTGTTATCAATATATTTAAGTGCCAGTAATCCACCGAATAATCCTATAACTCCACCGAAAATTAACATAGGCAATATCTTTTTGTTGATAAGATTATTTTTATAATTAATAACAGTAGCAATTAAAGATATAGGTATAATAAAAAGTAAATTTATTCCTTGTGCATTTTTTTGAGTCTGACCAATTATCAGAAAATAAATCATTAAGATAGTGCCACCGCCAAGCCCCATTGCACTGCATATAGATGCAATAGTTGCCACAATAAACTGTAATATTTTTATAACACTCCTTTATTTTTTTGACATTTTTTATTTAAACAAAGACACTGTTCCACCGACAATAAGAAGAACAGCAAATAATATTTTTAATAGATTTGATGATATTTTTTTGAGAAAAATAGCACCGATAAAACCGCCTATTATGCTTGGAAGAAGAAAAGGCATAAAATCACTTATATTTACAAAGCCGTTTTTAATATAAAATATTGAGGAAATAGCAGACAGAATAAGTGTTATTGATAAAGATGTTGCATAGCATTGTTTGGTTTCGATTTTTAATTTTTGTAATGTGGTTACAAGTATTATTCCACCACCTGTTCCCAGTAGTCCATTCAAGAATCCTGCCACTATACCACTTATAAAAAAAATAAAACTATTCTCTTTTAATTTATTTTGGTTAATAATAAACACCCTATTTAATTAATTTTTATACTTATAGTTTTTAATAAAAAAGGGAAAATATACATATGAAAATATATATTTATTATTTATAATTTTTATTTTAAAACAAATACTATTATGGATATATATTTTCCCAATATAAC
>JAHHTR010000112.1 GCA_020024515.1 Angelakisella sp. | reverse complement strand
AATAAAGTAAACTTATTATTTCTTTAAATATCTGTAACTCATACTCCTCTTTAAACTTTAATAAATTTAAGTCTATTATTAAATAAAATTGTAATCAAGCGTCAAATTATCAGTTACAATTTTATATTGAAAAATTTGCTGTATTTTAAATCCATTCCTCACTCCATTTGATTTATCTTGACTTTTATCGAAAATTTGTATATACTTTAATTAAAGTTCACAAAAATTCAAATAGTTATATAATAGTAACTTACAAAAATATATTATTAATACTTAAGTTTCTATAACATATATATTTATATGATGATTGTAATAATAGTTAAATCAAAATCATTATTTTAAAGGAGAATTATTAAATTATGAAATACTTAAAAATTTTAACTTCAATATTGCTAATGGTTTCTACTATATTTATATTCACTTCCTGTGGAACTAAAAAAGATGATGTAGTTATTTATACAAGCCTTTTGGATTACCGCATAGAGTACTTAACGAAACGTTTAAATGAAGAATTTCCACAATACAAAATTCGTATTGAATATATGTCTACCGGAAATCATGCGGCTAAACTTTTGGCAGAAGGAACAAATACAGATTGTGATATAACAATAGATTTGGAATTTGGATATATGCATAAATTAGATGAAAACAATATTTTAGCCGATATGTCTGGATATAACCATTCTATTTATGTAGATGATGCGGCCATAGAGCCAAACATTCTTCCAAAAGAAAGAAACGGTAATGCTATTGTTATAAATCCTAAGCTTTTAGCAGAAAAAGGTATACCGACTCCTACGTCCTATCAAGATTTACTGAAACCTGAATACAAAGGATTGGTTTCAATACCTAACCCCAAAGCAAGCAGCAGTGGCTATGCCCTATTAAAATCACTTGTAAATGCTTGGGGAGAAAAAGAGGCATTTGAATACTTCGATAAACTTTCTACCAATATTCAAAATTATCCTTCATCAGGATCAGGTCCTGTAAATTCAGTTGTACAAGGTGAGGCTGTGGTTGGCTTTGGTGTTCTTCCCGACGCAGTCAAAGCAAAAAACAACGGAGCACCAATTGAAATTGTGTTTTTTGAAGAGGGAGCTCCTTATGCTTTATATGGTCAAGCTATCATTAAAGGTAAAGAGACTAAACCAGCTGTAAAAGAAGTGTTTGACTTCTTAGTCAATACTTATGATTATGAAGATCTGGAAAGATTCTCTCCTGAAAAAATATACAAAAACATTGATTTTGAAATGGAAAATTTTCCGAAAAATATCCATTATGCAAATATGAGCAATAATACTCCGGAAGAAAAAGAACGCTTACTAAATATGTGGAAATATTAATAAAAAATCTCATAAATAACGTTAAAGAATTATCTGCAAATTTTAAATTAATCCTATACAAAAATATATAAGAAGGAAGTGTTAATATATTAAGTAAATCTGAATTTGATATTCTCTATCAAATCAATGATGGAAAAAAGATTCCATGCATTCAAGACCTTATCAAGACTACCTCTCTTACATCAAGTCAACTTACAGAAACTATTAAAATTTTAGATAAAAAAGGATTCCTACTTAATAACTATATTACCGAGGACGGTATAAAAAGTCTTGAACCTTATCGTGTCAAAAGAATTATTTTTATTGCAGCAGGATTTGGAAATAGACTAATTCCAATTACGTTGAACACCCCCAAAGGACTGATTAATGTTAATGGTACTCGTATGATTGATACAATGATTGATGCAGCTATTGCTGCCGATATAGAGGATATTGTAATTGTAAGAGGATATTTAGGTGACAACTTTGATCAACTCTTACATAAATATCCAAATATCCGCTTTTTTGATAATCCTCACTATAATGAAGGGGATAATATTATTTCTGCAGAATATGTCAAAGACCTTTTTGAAAATTCCTATATTATGGACTCAGACTTTATTCTAAAAAATCCCAACCTAATCAGAAAATATGAATATGAATCTATGCACTGTGGTATTTTTTCCGAAAAAACCGATGATTGGTGTTTGGGAGTAGATGAAAATCAAATAATACAATCTGAGTATTATGGTGGAGAAAATACATATATTGGTATTTCTGTTACCTACTGGAATTCCGAAGATGGAAAACAATTAGGTAAGGATATTGATGAAATCTTTCATACACCTAATGGAAAGAAGAACTACTGGCAAGCTGTGCCTTTCACCTTAAAGAAAGAAAACTACAAAATTAAATTGAGAGAGTGCTCTTTTTCCGATATAATTGAAATTGATACTTTTGAAGAATTAAAAGCTATCGACCCTATTTACGCAATATAAAATCCGGATTTGTAAAAACAGCTCTACTATGACATAACACAATGAATTGTCATAGTAGAGCTTTACTTTTCAAAAATATAAATATATATATATAAACAAACTGAAATCTCAGAAAAATAATCAGTTTGTTTTTTCTTTTTCTATTTTTTATATATTTATTATGTATATAACAAATTATTTATTTTATACTTCTGAAATTTTTTCTGCCCAGTCTGTATATTTCGCAAATCAACTCTTGTGTTGGCATAACTTCTTTTGCGGTATTACGTGGTGAAACATTATTTGCAAGTGATTCATAATAATCCTTTATTTCTTTCTTATGCCCAACACTCCAATACTGTTTAACATTTCCAAAATCAAAAGTCTCATTTGGATTTCTGTCAGCAATCAATTCCGAACCATTATTGAATATAATATGTGCCTTTTCACCTATCAATTTTGCTATACCATTTTCACAATGTAGTTCAAGTTCAACAGGAACATCGTATGTATAATAATTTATAGCATAAAAACTAGCATTAACACCGTTTTATATTTAATTATTCTCTCTGCACAGTCATCAACATTAATTAAATTATGTGCACACTCTAATTCTTCTTTTTCCAATATCTCAATATAATCAGTATAGTATTTACAGCAAAATTTTTCGCCTGCTTGTTTCGCAACATCTTCCTTATTATCGCAAACAGCAACCAACTCTGTATTTTTCTGTTTTAATACAGATATAATGTGCATAGGAAAAATATGTCCACAGCCTATAATACCTACCTTAAAAATTTTCATAGACAATCACCTCATTTTATCAAAATAAAATATCGTTTTTCAAAATACTTATCCAAAACTCTATTATAAATTTTGATTATATGTCCAAATGTTCAACACTGATTTTTTGGTGCAAACAACTTGATTTGTATGCCGCTGTTGCAACTTCCAAAGCCTTTGCACCATCAATACTTGATACATTCGGATCTTTACCTGTTTTGCAAACTTCCACAAATTCTTCTACCAAACCAAAATCACCGTCTTGTCCCCATACAATATCTTCAATAGTGTTATTAACCTCATCAATATAACTATTTACACTTAACTTCCAAAACACCCTTTGTTCCTATTATTTCCATATCAACCTGTGGCCATATTGGATAATTTTTGTGATGTGCATATGAACAATCAATGCTTACAAAAGAACCATTCTCCATATTTGCCATAACAATACCACAATCATTAATATTCTTATTGTGTATTAGATCACCGCTTTCGCAATATACAGATTCATATTCCGAACCTATAAACCAACGCATTAGGTCAGCAAGATGTACTGTGTGATCCATAACACCGCCACCAATGAAAAGCTTCGGATTAATAAACCTGCCCTAAGGTATTGTCCCATGGTTTATACCTGTAATTGATAGTATTTCTCCGATTTCTCCATTATCAATCATTTTTTTGCCTCAATAACGCTTGAATTAAAACGCATAGGAAAAGCATTCATTATTTTTACATTATTTTGCTCAACAGTCGAGATCATTAGTTCAGCTGATTTTCCATCGATAGCAAAAGGTTTTTCAACCAATATATGCTTACCTGCTTTTGCAACATCAACAGAAACCTGACAATACATTTTGTTGTTTGTGCAAATAATAACACCATCAATATCTGTATTTAATAAATCTTTATAGTCCTTAAAATACTTTGTTTTAAATTTATATAACATTTGAGTTCCTCTAAACTCATTTTCATCAGCAATTCCAACCAATTCTACATTTGGCATTTGTGTAAGTGCTGTTGTAAATCCCCTTTTGCTTCAATATATCTATAGTCTTTCCTATTTCAATATCAATTTCTGCTAATCTTTTATGTACATTCTCTATTCTCTTGCTCTCAGAATTAACATATATGTTCTTTGGGCTATGACCTATTGTATCAAGATCGTCAAATAGCAGTCGGCAATCTGTCATATTTATACTCTATATTATCAAAAAAAATTATATTATCTTTAAGCAAAGTATATAAATGGCTAAATCTTGTTTTATAATCTCCGCTTGGTTGAATATAAAGGTTATTTTTACTGTTTTTTAAAGCACCTTTGTTTTCAAGTGCAAATTGTTGAATAGATACAAAATCCAAATTATTATTTTTAAATACTTCTCCGACAGTTTCGGCTCTATTATATCCTTTAAGTACTACAATTTCATTTGTTTCATAATCATAATATTTACCAAAACCATCTAAATTTATATATAATAAATGTTCTTCCGTAAAATATGCCCCCTCAACCAGTTTTTATAACTTATTTTAATTCATAAAATAAGTTTAAATAAGTATTGTATTTCTTGTTATACAAAATAGATTATGTTATTCTAAATACACAAAAACAATAATAATATAGATGTAGTGGCTATTTCCGTTGCAGATGGCGGAGAAGGTACGGTAGACTCTTTTGTACATTCACTAAGTGGTGAAAAGAAGTATCTAACTGTAAAAGGACCATTTAACAATACTGTCAATAGTTTTTATGGTATTATAAATAAATCCACTGCAATAATCGAGATGGCAGCCGCCGCAGGACTGCCACTGGTTGGTGATAATAAAGATGCAGGAAATGCGACTACTTATGGTGTTGGAAAACTGATACTGGACGTTGCAAAAAAATAGTTGTGACAAAATAATAATGGGTTTAGGTGGCAGTGCAACAAATGATGGTAGTTGTGGAATGGCTGCTGCTTTTGGTGTAAAATTTTACAATAAACAAAGGAATGAATTTATACCCATCGGAAAAACATTGATAAATATTATTTCTATTGACACATCATATATTAATAAAAACATAAAAAACATTGAATTTATCACAATGTGTGATATTAATAATCCTATGTATTGTAAAAATGTGCAGCCTATGTATTTGCCACACAAAAAGGTGCAGATAGGGATACTATAAAATTATTAGACGATGGACTAATAAATCTAAGCAAAATAATTGAAAAAGATTTACATATAAGAGTAGATACACTTGCAGGTGGTGGTGCCGCCGAAGGAATGTGTACTGGTATGATTGCTTATTTAAACAGTAGGCTGTAAATAGGTATAGAAACTGTATTGGATACTGTAAACTTTGATAGAGAACTTAAAAACACAGATCTTATTATTGAAATTAGACACTCAATCCTTGGGCGGAAAAGTAGCTATCGGTGTATCTCAAAAAGCTAAAAAACAAAAAGTTCCTGTCATTGCAGTTGTCGGTGACATTTCTGATGATATTGATGAAGTGTATGATAAAGGTATAAGTGCTGTTATGAGTATAAATCGTTTTGCTATGCCATTTAGCGAGGCAAAGTTATGTTCAAAAAAAGATTTGCAACTTACAATCAACACAATTATGAAACTATATACTGTCTTTAATGAAATAAAATAATAATACTTCTTTTAAATCAAATACAAAAGAGGTAGAAACGTAGTAAATTCACCATGTTTCTACCTCTTTTATTTTTGTGTCAATAAATCAAAGAAATGAGTTATATTTATTTTTCTATATTAAAATCCTTTGGTTTATTGGTTTTTAAAAAATTTTGAACATCATCAAAGAAAGGGATTGACTGAGCTGCTCCTTTTTTGGAAACCGCAATCGCTGAGGCACAAGATGCTGTTTCCAGTGCCTTATCAACAGAATACCCCTTTATTACCGAAGATACAAAGTATCCTGTAAAAGTATCTCCGGCGGCTGTTGTATCAACAACATCTATATTAAAAATTCCACAAGAATATCTCTCATTTTTATATGAATATACTACACCACGTTCTCCTAATGTCAAAACTATCTTAGTGTCAGAAAACATCTCAGACAGAGAAGTTATAATTTCTTCAACATTATCATTTTTTGTTATTTGAGAAGCTTCTATTTCATTTAACAGTAAATAATCTACATATTGTAAAGGATAGTTTAGAATTTCATCACAGAAAGGAGAAGGATTAAAGAAAATACACATATTCTTTTGATGAGCTTTTTCAATTATGTAGTCAACATTACTTATTTCATTTTGCAATATGCAAAAATCACCATCTTCAAAATTTGACAGTACATCATCAATATATTCTTCTGTTATTTCATTATTTGCTCCCGAATAAAGAATAATTGAATTTTCACCGGTATCTGTTACTTGAATAATAGCATGACCGCTAAGATTGTCACTAAGCTTAATATAATCACAATTAACATTATATTTTTTAAGGATATCCATTAAATATTCACCATCTGATTTTCCAACACAACCAGCATGATAAATATTGGTTCCCGCCTTTGCAACAGCGATTGATTGATTTAATCCTTTTCCGCCACTGTTTTTAGTCAGTGTCTTTGATTTAATTGTTTCGCCGGGCTGCACAAAATGTGCCAAATCATAAATATAGTCTATATTTGCAGAACCAAAATTCAATACCTTCATAGTTAATCTCCCTTAACTTAAAAATAAATTGTTTAACTACATCTATCATAATTATATTTGTATTATTTGTCAATAAGCTATAATAAAATTTGAGTATTTAGTTATATTTTATAGTTAAACGA
>JAHHTR010000111.1 GCA_020024515.1 Angelakisella sp. | reverse complement strand
CTTCTTTGGGCTGCCATTCCAAATGCTTTTGCTCTTGTTTCAGCTTCTGATGCAATAGGTAAGTCTAGTTCCTTAAGAGGTTCTATTGGATAGCCAATATATGGTGAAAGTCCTTCTGGATAATTACCTGTGCCATGCCAATCTTTTTTTGGTATTATGAAACTTTTATTAGTGAATGAGTTGATGATGCAAAGATAATCATCGGATATTTGATGGATGATTAAATGGTATGTGCTTGCTAATGTGTACTTTGAATCAATAGAATATGTGCGCTCGCTTAATTTACCCTTGGTAATCTCATAAATGACAGACATACATCTTTCTCCTTTGTTAAGAAGTCATAACCACCAGCTAAGCTGGTGGCTTGATTAAGCCCTATAAGGACTTTTTACTGGCTAGCATCTTAAGATGCATTGAACATTTTACCACTTGCATTGAATGCATTACCGCCCGTAAACGGGCAAACTATTCAATCAACAAATACTTTTGAAAAATTATTAATTTGTTCTTAGTAAACTCGCTTTGCTCGATATTTTAAGCTAAAGCTTTTTTACAAGACACCTCCACCAGTAGAGACAGTGTTTCCATATCAATAAAATGTGCTTCCATATGTCGTCTACAACATATGGAAGCACATTTGTGAAACAGCATTACAAGACAACATGAATGCCGTATCTCCGATGCCCAGCCGTTGAACGAACCTTGATCTTAAGAGCACAAATCGATTCTTTCTTAGCTGCTTCTTCTGTAGTCAATGAAATTGTATACATCTAAACTTACCTCCTTTATTATTTTTATAGAACTTACTGTCCTATTTGCAATTTCATTATAGCACCCTATATATAAAAAAATCAAGTATTTTTTTATATATTTCTATATTTTTGTGAAAAAAATATATATAATATATATAAATTTAGAGAAAATAATAACAAAAATACCATTTTAAGTAATCAAAAAGTAAGATTTTGAAAAATATATAGTTGAAAGAGGCATCTCTCATAATAAAATCTTCTTTCTCTGTTGATAAAATCCTTAGAGTATTACCTTATTTCATATGCCATGGTGACGCATACCATATGTCACTCATTAATCTGTTCGTAAAGGTGGATGCTTTGATGTGGCGTAATATGCGTTTAATATGGTGCAAAAAATCCTATCAACCTTAAACCTATTTATAACCGATTGGCTTTGTCTTGACGGATAATCAGTCGATATGATAATTACGTTCGCCTGTGTCAGCCTTCTATACCACCTATATTTCCATTTGTATCGAGAATATTTTCCGCAGTAGGTTCTTCGGCTTTTTTAATCTTTTTGTTTTTGCTTGTTGGACCCTTGACGTTTTTTTCAGAGTCATCGCTAAACTCAATGTACTCACGAACCTGAATGGGAACACATTTTTCATAAAGTTCCTTGTGGAAAATAAATAGTTAATGCAGTAATCGGAATGTCATTATGCCATTGATTACATCAAAATATTTGAGCAAATTGATATTCTCTCCACCTCCTAAATATCTTCAGTAAGAGACAGTAGAATCTTGTCCTCTTTAATCCAATAAATCCTCAAAATCATAATCATATTCATTTCTTGATAATTTTGTCATAAAGATTTCAAAACTCTTTTCAATAAGAGTCAAACACTGAAGAATTGTATTCCGATTTACAGGGATATTATTGCCATACTGATTTTGAAGTGATTCTGTGGGAAAAAGGAAACTCAGTATTACTTGTCCATCTTTTTGCTCATATGAGAGCAAATCATGATTGCATATGAAAACAGGCGCATTTTTATCATATAAGTCAGCTATAATTGGATCTCCTCCAATTGTTGTCGCAATTACTATCAGACCAAATTTGATTAAATAGCATCCTGGTGTTAATTGGGAGTATTCGTCCCGAATACTATTCAGATCTGCCAAATAGATGCCCGCATCATTCATGGGCGCATTTATCGGATTCATTTCTTGGTAAAAACGCATGATAGACACAGGAATCTTTAAGTTGGACAAAGCATCTATATCTTTTTCTGTCCAGATAGCAGAGTGAGACAAGCATGTATCATGTAGGTTGGTTAAAATGGTCATACTTGACGGTGATGCAGGTTCAAAGAAGGGGTGCTCCGAGTCCTCTTCATATTCTGCAACTTGTTTAAAGTTTTGGTAAATTAATTGGTAATTCATATGTATTCCTCCTTGTTGTCATATGCAACGTATTCATATTGATGTGCAGATGCATCTTGTAGATACAATTATATTTACGGGTTAGACTACCATCCGTACATGCCGAATCGTTTCCTTGGGTTCTTTCTCGCTGGTAATAATAGATGGTCCCCCATCTTGTCACTGGAATAGTGGTAGTAAGTCCATACCGCATCTGTGCTTCGGGCGATCCGTTCTGTGAAGCGGATCAGAATAACAAAATTATATCACAAATTGGTGATTTTTGATATTGTTTTACGAAAAATAACAATAAAATTTCTGCTAACACAAGGAAACAGAGTAAATGTCTTTTAAATTTCTGTTATGTAAAGTCTTACTTTGCCATTTTCTCACCTTAATTTACGGAATAGTGGCAAGCGTGGCTGTCTATATGTTTATTTTCTGTTATCTATTTCTCTACCAACTATAAATATTTGTTTAAGATTTAAGTTACTGCCATAGGCAATATATATTTTTTCTTCCATAAAAATCTCTCCTTTACATACTCATTGAAATTCCATAGATATTTTCTTCTGCCATTTCTTGTTCATGTGTTTGTTCTGCTTGTATTTCTTCTGTAACCTCCGCAGGCTGCTGTGAGTCAGCCATAGTCATTTCTTCCTTCTGTTTTCTCAGTCTTTCTTTTTGAGCTATCGCCTGCGTCGGATCCTTCCAAGCGATATTGCCTTCCAAGTGATTGAGCAAATGGGCTCTTGCTGTTTTAAACTCATCACCTATCAAACCAAGACGTAACAGCCAGCCACGAAACGTATATTTTTCATTTTCAGAAACAGTTTTCTTTGGAGAGGCATATCTCTGATTGTACGCCTGAGCAGTTACTGCCATACAAAATTGTATGTAAGCTTTAATTTTGCCTGCGTGAATAATTCCACCGCCACCCGCATCACCCGAATTAAAGGCTCTGAATTCTATTGTGCCTTTTTGAAATACCGAATGCAGATTAAGACAATGATATCTACTTTCGTGATAGTGCCGGCGACTGCCATCGCCGCCTTTATACCATATGGTTTTTAAACTATCTAAGGTTTTAGGCTTACATTTATTTATCCTTTCTAAAAATTGCGGATCGATTTTTTTGCAATAACGTTGCTCTCTACGGGATTCCACCTGTAAAGCCTTGTAAATCATATCTTCTTTTGATGCTGTAATATTTACAAGATTGCATATTTTCTCTGCTGTGAACGGCGCGGCATCAATATGTATATGTATACCAACCGATGAATTTGCAAATGCTCCGGCTTTTCTCAGCTCTCTGACAATTTCCTGTATTTTTTCAATATCACCGTACTCACATATCGGACTAACCATTTCCACAGCATAATCTCTTGGCGCAGATAGCTTTCTGCCGTCTGTTTTTCGCTGGCAAACAATACTTGCATCACTGACTACCTTCCAATCACGTCCCATGTTGTCTTTTATATAATAGGCATCATATGAGCCACCTACATAATCTACATCTGAATTAAAATATTCTGCAATTACTTCCGCAGCTCTCGCGCGTGTCAGACCTGTCATTTCAATTTCTATACCAAAGCGTTGTTCACGTAAATCCATTTCATCACCACACGCTTTCTTCGGACACTATTGAGCTGACATTGATATTTGGCAATGTTAAGTTCAGTAAATTTATCAGCCTTTCCCGACGCCAGTTATCCATTATCTGACCTCTGCATATATCATTTAACTTATTTATTTTTCTTATAAGCTTTATTAACTGTTCTTCACCTATATTATCCAAGTATTCAAACAAACAGCTTTCAAACTCTTTGACATCTTTTTTATCGTAATGTTGATACGCTGCGTATGGATTTTCATATGGTTCATCGCCAATACAATGCAAAAGCTGTTCCATAATGCGCGGACGTTGACTCGGTAATCCTTTTATGTATTGCTCCATAAAACAAAGTATATCATTTTCTTTGTTGGGTTCGTATTCAATACAGCCATATAAATCTTCGACAAGCAATTCAATTAAATTTTTGATTTCATCCAAATCCACTATCTTCCACCTGCCTTTCCGAACAGCTTCGCTTTGTATGGCGGAGCGTTGACAACAAGATTGTATCTTTCAAGACCGCATTTATACAGACACACTCCCCGTTGCGGAAACTTTATGAGGTCATATTCGCTTTTTTCAAGCTGTAATGTGTCCATATAAAACTTACTGTCAACTGCGCCTGCGTTGAATAAAAACTGATGCGTAGGTATAGAGAACAGCGGTTTGGTAAGCTCTCTTATTCCCTCAATATTAAAGTCCTCCAGATTTTGACTGCTCAAAATCACAGAGGACTCTTTTTTTCGCACACGTTTCATAAAGTTTCGGATGTATTCAATCGCCGTTAAATTTGTAAGGAACAGATACAGCTCGTCTATCGCTGCGGCTGTGTTGCCTTCGGTCAAGAGCTTGTCACTCATATATGAAAGCGCATTAAACAGCATTGCGTTCTTTATATTCTTGCTTGCCTGTAACAATCCTTTTACGCCAAACACAATAAATCTGTCTGATTTAATATTTGTATGACCGTTAAAGAATTTACTTTCCGCGCCCTTACACATTGAATGTAACCCAAGAAGTATTTCCTGCAGCAATTCCGATGTATACAGCTTATGCCTGTCTTTATCGTAATTTGCATATTCTTCTTCGATTAAATCATATAGATCCGAGAGTATTGGATATTTTGTAGACTCAATATTTATAAAATCGGTATTATCCCCAAGATTAAATTTGGCATAAAGCTTTGCAAGCATTATTTCGATTACATCAATATGCTTATCTGAAAAATCTTTATATGTTCTGAAAAAATCTTTTAAAAACGATATATGCTGGCTGAGTTTTGAATGAACTCTAAATGTCATCGGTTCAGATTCGTCATCAGTTGACTTCTCGCTGCTGTTGTCCCATATTTTTGGTTCAAGAGGATTGATTATATATTCTCCGCTCATAAGGTCAATAAAATATCCTCCGAGATTATTGGCAAGATCTACGTATTCATGTTCCGGATCTAAACAAATTACCTTTTTGCCACTTTCCAAAATGTTACACAAAAGAAGTTTAAGTAGGTAGCTTTTACCTTGTCCGGAGTTTCCCAAAATTAAAATACAGGGGTTTGTTTTATCATTATCACGTTTATCAAAGTCCACTATAATATTAGTGCCAAATTTGTCTCTGCCAATATAAAAACCGTTACTGTCGGTTTTTCCTGAATAGTTAAACGGATATAAGTTTGCGACAGAGCTTGCAGGCAGAACTCTCTCATACTGATCGCCAAATACATTTCTCCCCGACGGACTGACACACAAAAAGCCTTCCTGTTGACGAAGAAGTAATCTGTCAACATTTAATTTGCTTCTAACAAGCTCAGTCATAACATCTGTTTGTAAAAGTTTTAAACTGTCGTAGTTGTGAGCTGTCAATTCTATATATACAGCGCAGTGAAGGAGCGGTTCTCTGTTACGGTGCATAGTCGACACCATTGCAACCACATCTTGAAGATTGCTTTCAGCGGTTACTGTTTCTTGAATATTGTTGGTTTGAGTTCTTTGCATTCTGTTTTTGTTGGTTGCGTTATGGATAATATTCTTTTCTTCTGTCGGTGTGACCTGCCTTGTATAAATCCGCAAGGTGACACCGTCTTTTTCGCCAAGGTGTCTGAGGATTGCCTGTTCTGATGTGCTTGTCGGATATTCACGCAAGGCGTAAACACATCTGAATGTATTTCCGCATATATAATAATCTGTGTAAAATTTGATAACGCTCGGCGCTATCATGTCCAAATAGCTTTTGGCTTTGGAATCAAAAATATTTTCATTGACCTTTTTCTTATTCACCTAATATAACCCACCTTTCTCCGTCAAAATCTTCGTAGCTGTCCGTTGTTACATTTTGCTCGAAGTATACGGCAATAATTTTTTTAATATCGTCATTGTCTGCTCTTTTTGTGGTAAATCCCTGTTCTTTCAATATTTTTTCTATACGTGACAGATACGGTAAATTTTCAGTTTCTTTCTGATTTTGCAATCGGATAATTATCAAAAATTCTCTTGAAGTAGCCGTTTGTACCTGTAAATGATCCAAATTTTGACTGTCGATTTGAAGCAACCTTTGAATTATGGGATTGCTTTCTTCTTCCATTCTCTTTTTGAGATATATTTTATTGTCATCAAAGTTTTCTTTTGAATTTAAACATATCATCTCAACATCTGTAATTCCCTTTAATACAGTCATCAGAGCGTAAATTCTATTGCTGATGCTACTTTCGGAAAGAACAGATATATTGGTAGGCTTTATAATAAAATACACTAGCTCACCATATTCGGTTATCAGACTGTAATCTGTAATGGTTTTTATGTTTATTAAGCCTTGCGTAGATATGGAATTTTTATCATATTGTTTTTTACCCATTGTTTTCACCCCATTCAAATATTTGTCGTTTCAAAAAAAAGTAAGCTGTGGCATATTTGATAAAGTCAAGTATGCTTACATCATCAAAACGTATTGAGAGAAAAGCGTACGTAGCGGTTAAAATTAACGGAAAAAATATGCCTGCTTGCGCAAATGCAAATACCAAGACAAGCAATCCTACGCTTATAATACCGATATCACGAAGCTGCCACAGCCACAGCGTGGCTTTTGATTTCAGATTGTCAGGATATAGATATTCCATCTTTTTTTTCCTCC
>JAHHTR010000110.1 GCA_020024515.1 Angelakisella sp. | reverse complement strand
ACGTTTTCAGATATCACTGCAATTTTCTGTAAACGTGCTAAACTTGTGGGTTTATATCGGTCGGCACTGCCGTCCGATGTGACCGAAACGGGCGTTTACAGCACGTTTCTTTATCCTGCACCGATATCGAACGGTGACATTGTGATTTTTAATATATAGAAATAAAAAAAAACACAGCCTATAAATCAATACAAACTGTGTTTTTCTTGTTAAAATATAAATGTGTACCTAAGTGTGTACTTTGCTAATCTACTAGACTTGTAAACCCTTTTGTATAAGCACTTTGTGTTGGTGGAGATGACGAGAATTGAACTCGTGTCCGAAAACCCATTCATATAGCTTTCTACGTGTGTAGTTTGTTATTTAAAAATCCCTTACATAATTGTCAGCAAACAGACTAGAATGCTTGGTAGTCTCTAGTACAAATAAAAAGCCGAGACATACTTAATATTCGTTCACCACTAGTCGACGCCTATTTCCGAGTCGTGGTTATCTCAGAACAGACGGCAGCCTAAAATTAGGCAGCGTAAGCTAAATTATCGTTAGCGTTTAAATTTAAAATTGCCCAGTTTAGAGAGTATGAGCACCTCTACACGCTTACTATACTTCAAAATCCCCGTCGAAACCTGTGCATCCCCATATAGTACTTATGAGTATATCATATTTATAATCTTATGTCAATCAAATAAGCATAAAATTTATTAATTTAAGTAAGGGAGAGACATATAATCTCTCCCCAAAAGCTATAAATTATTAATAATTAGATTGAAATTTCGTAAGCTACTTTGTACAGATAGTCATCAATACGTTTATGCATATTTAAAGCTTCATTTATATCAAAGTCAACTGTGCGGCTGTTTTGAACTGCAACAACACGATTACCTTTTCCTTCTTCAAGTAATTCAACAGCACGATAACCCATAACACTTGCAAAAACTCTCTCTTTACCTGTTGGTATGCCACCTCTTTGGATATGCCCCAAAACAGTAAGTCTACTTTCAATACCTGTTTTTTGTTGAATATATTTTGTTATTTCCTGTGAGTTTTCTATACCTTCGGCAACAATAACTATAAAGTGGTGTTTGCCTGTTTTCAATGTATCTTGCATACGTTCGATAATATCTGTATCAATATTATATTCACGTTCAGGGATAAGTACAGCGATAGCACCGCAAGCTATACCTGCATGTAGAGCAATGTGTCCGGCATGTCTACCCATAACCTCAACAACAGAACATCTATCGTGAGATTGAGAAGTATCGCGAAGTCTGTCAACATTTTCTATAACAGTATTAAGTGCTGTATCAAAACCTATTGTATACTCAGTAGATGCTATATCATTATCAATAGTTCCCGGGATACCTATACATGGAATACCTTTATTTGACAAAGCTCTTGCGCCACAGAATGAACCATCACCACCAATAACAACAAGTCCATCTATTCCAAGTTTTTTACACATTTCAACAGCTTTATCTTGTGTAGCTTCTTCTTTAAATTCGGGACATCTTGCAGTGTATAGCATAGTACCTCCACGCTGTATAATATCACAAACATCACGTAGTCCCAATTCGCGAACTTCACCGTTAAGTAAGCCCTGATATCCTCTTTGAATACCCAATACTTTTATACCTTTAAAATTTGCGGCACGTACAACTGCACGAATAGCAGCATTCATTCCCGGTGCATCTCCACCGCTTGTCAAAACTCCTATGGTTCTTGGTGTTTTTTCCATATATAAAATACCTCCTATGGTTTTTTAATCAATATTTCATTTTTTCAAAATAAATACTTTTTTCAGTACTATTTTATATTTATTAAAATAAAAAGTATATTGACATATTGTTAAAAAATTGTTTGTGATAAAAAATTATTTAGTATATTTTAACATTAATATTTTATTTTATCTTAATATTATCTATACCTACAACCTTTTCCAGTTCTTTAAGCAGTATATCACAAATGTTTACTTTAACATTATCATTTCCTTTCAATAATTTTTTTGTATCCTCTGCATAAAAATACACATAAGAATTGCCCGAAAAAACTTTTATAATATCAGTTACTTTTTTTGCCTCATTGCTTGTAATTGACGGAATTTTAATATAAAGTCCGTTTTTGTTTTTATCTTTTTCGGATTCTTCCTTTGCTAAATCTGCACTTTGTGCAGAGTCTATTATTATTTTTGCGGGTTCACTTTCCCTTAATGAGACTTTTCCTTTAACAAGTACAGGTGTACCTACTTCTATGTGTCTGTTTAGTTCATTATATAGCTTAGAAAAGAGAATAGCTTCAATAGAACCCGTATTATCTTCAAGAACAACAAAAGCCATTGTTTGATTATTGCGTGTAATCTTTATTTTTTTAGATGTTACCATAGCAACAAGTTTAACATCTGTGTTGTCGTAGGTTGCATTTAGATCACTGTTCGTGAGATTTATAATTTTAGTAGCACCTATATGTTTTATAAAATCTTGATATTTATTGATAGGGTGTCCCGATAAGTACAGTCCTGTAACTTCTTTTTCCATAGCGTACATATCAAGGTCATCAAATTCAGGCAGTTGCGGGATAGTCAGTTCTTCCTGTATATTATTATTAATAGAACCAAAAAGAGTCATCTGTCCGACAGAACGCCACAAGTGTTCATTTGCAACTATATCAGCAATTTTGAGATAACCCTGCAACATGGATTTTCTGTTTTCACCCATACTATCCATAGAACCGCTGCGAATTAAACTCTCTATTGCTCGCTTATTGAGTTCTGTGCAGTACATTCGGCGGTAAAAATCAACAAAACCCGTAAATTTTGCTTTTTTGCGTTCTTCTATTATCTTTTCTATGATGCCCTCACCCAAATTTTTAATTGCCATAAGTCCAAATCTTATTCCTTTTTCCGTAATGGTAAAGCCTTTTGAACTTTCGTTAATATCAGGTGGAAGTACAGCAATATTAAGTTTATCACATTCTTCAATATATTCAATTACTTTATCTGTATTGTCAAGTATGCTTGTCAGTAGTGATGCCATATATTCTTTTGGATAATAGTATTTTAAATAAGCTGTTTGATATGCAACCAGTGCATAGGCAGCCGCATGAGATTTATTAAAGGCATATGCTGCAAAACTGCTCATTTCATCAAATATATCATTTGCAATTTTTTCACTAATATTATTCTTTGCACAACCATCAATAAAATGTACACGTTCTTTTTCCATAACATCAGCTTTTTTCTTTGACATGGCACGTCTTACGAGGTCGGCTTGTCCATAGCTGTATCCACCCAAACTTCTGCAAATTTGCATAACCTGTTCCTGATATACTATACAGCCGTATGTTACGTCTAATATATCTTTTAGCATTGGTGTGCTGTATTTAATATCTTCGGGGTGATGGCGGTTGTGTATATATTTAGGTATAGAGTCCATAGGGCCCGGACGATAAAGAGAAATAGCCGCTATCATATCTTCTATTGATGTAGGCTTTAACTGTGTAAGCATCTTTCTCATACCTGCGGATTCAAGCTGAAATACTCCGCCAGTTGTTCCAAGTGAAAGCATTTCAAATACATTTTGGTCATCAAGAGTAATTTTGTTTATATCAAAATCAATGCCATTTGCACATATCATTTTTTCGCAATCACTTATAACAGTAAGGTTGCGAAGTCCCAAAAAGTCCATTTTTAAAAGTCCCAGTTCTTCCAGTGTCGTCATAGTAAACTGTGTAACAATAGACTCATCATTTTTTGCCAAAGGAACGTAACTGTCAACTGTATCACGGGTAATAACAACACCTGCGGCGTGTGTACTTGCATGTCGTGGCATACCTTCAACACGTTGTGCGGTGTAGACAAGTTCTTTTATTTGCGGATCATTGTCAACGGCAGTTTGCAGTTCCTTACTTTGTTCCAGTGCTTTTTTTATGGTAATGTGCAGTTCCATTGGAATAAGCTTTGCCACGGTATCAACAGTTCCGTATGGCAGTCCCATTGCACGTCCTACATCACGAATAGCACCACGTGCCGCCATTGTACCGAATGTTACTATTTGTGCAACATGATCGGTACCGTATTTCTTTATAACATATTCAATTACTTCGGGGCGTCTTTGATAACAAAAATCGACATCAAAGTCCGGCATACTTACACGTTCCGGATTTAGAAAACGTTCAAACAGCAAATTGAATTTTAATGGGTCAATGCCTGTTATTCCTATACAGTATGCGGCAATACTTCCTGCACCCGAACCTCTGCCTGGACCTACCGGTATACCAACCGATTTTGCATAGTTAATAAAGTCATATACTATCAAGAAATAGTTTGTATAACCCATTTTATCTATTACAGAGAGTTCATATTCAAGTCTGTCAACAGCCTCTTTGTTTGGATTTTCACCATAATATTTATGCAGTCCCTCGTAGCATTTTCTTCTGAAAAAAACTTTGTTGTCCTCTCCGTTTGGTGCAGAGTAAAAAGGTAGTTTAGTTTCACCGAAAGTAAATTCAACATTACACATATCGGCAATTTTCACGGTATTTTCTACTGCGGACGGAACATTTTTGAATAGCTCCGCCATTTCTTCACTGCTCTTTATATAGAATTCATCTGTTGCAAATTCTAAACTTTTTTCATCATTTATGGTTTTGCCCATTTGTATACATATAAGTAAATCTTGAATTTTACTGTCTTCTTTTGTTACATAGTGGCAGTCGTTTGTGGCAACAAGTCCTACATCAAGTTCCTTTGCTATATTGATTAAATGAGGCAAAGCCTTTAATTGTTCTTTGATACCATGATTTTGTATTTCTATATAGTATCTGTCTTTGCCGAAAAGATTTTTATAGTATGATACAGCTTCCCGTGCCGCTTCATAGTCTCCACGCAAAATAGCTTGCGGAACTTCACCCGCAAGGCAAGCTGACAGAGCAATAAGTCCCTCTGTGTGTCCTTCAAGTAGTTCTCTGTCTATTCGAGGTTTTGAATAAAAACCTTCTGTAAAGCCACGTGACACAAGATATATCAGATTTTTGTATCCGATATTGTTTTCACACAACAGTATTAGATGATATGGTTTGTTGTGGATACTCGGTTTTTTATCCAATCTGCTCTTAGGCGCTACATATACTTCACAGCCAACTATCGGTTTTATGCCTTTTTTTGTTGCTTTTTTATAAAAATCAATTATACCGTACATAACTCCGTGATCTGTTACGGCTATTGCCTTTTGATTAAGCTCCATTGCTCTGTCAATAAGTTCATCTATTTTGCATGCACCATCTAGTAAACTATACTCTGTGTGGTTGTGCAAATGAACAAAATCTATCATTTTTCTCTCCTTTTCAGTATTATTTAAAAACTATCTTTTACCCTTAAAAAAGTCTGTCATAAGTTTTGCACATTCTTTTTCCATTATTCCTTTTGTAACAGTTGGACGAATAGGCAAACCTACTTCAAAAAGATGTATTCGAGAGCCCAAACAACCCCATTGTTCATCACTGGCACCATATACTACTCGTTTTATATTTGCATTGAGTATTGTACCGGCACACATAGGGCATGGTTCAAGTGTCACATAAAGTGTACAATCATTTAGTCTGCGTGTACCAAGTACTTTGACAGCATCTATAATTGCATTTATTTCCGCATGCCCAAGTGGAGAATTTTCGGTTTCTCGTGTGTTGTGTCCTCGGCTTATAATAGTATCATCTTTTACAATTACAGCCCCAACAGGAACTTCATCAAGTAAAAATGCTTTTTGAGCTTCTTTGTATGCCTCATTCATAAACACACCATCATTGTTATAGTACACCGATTATTACCCCTTGCATAAATAAAAATACACATACGACAATTATCATTATAAATGGAATACTTGTAAACATTTCCTTAATTTGAAGATTTGTTATAGGTTGTTCCTTTAAATTTGGGTACCAGTAAATTGAACCATATTTATTTTTAAACAATTTATAAGAAAAAACAGCAAATAGAGACATTGATAAATACATAAAAATATTCAGGAACAGAACTGCGCCGAGAGTTATAAAATGATTGGATATATTTGAAAGTATTTCCCCAGAAAAATTATATATAAAATGTGCTATTATTGATGGGATAAGAGAGCCTGAACGTATTGTCAAAATAGCAAATATAATACCCATACAAAAAGCGAAGATTGCTTGAGGAAAATTATTGTGGCAAAGGGCAAAAGCAAGTGCCGAAACAAATACTGCAATATTATTTGAGTATGGTCTTAATGACTGTAATATTATACCACGAAACAGCATTTCTTCAAAAATAGCGGGGAAGATGCCTATAAACAAAGCATTCAAAAGTATAGATGGTATATTATGATAGAATATCGGTTCGTCTAATTTAAAATTTACACCGATTAAGCCGAATAATAACATTATTACCATAACTGCAAGATTTAGTATAAATCCTATTGATACAGTATGTGTAACAGACAATAATGTAAATTCTTTGTAAGGTTTATTAAAAGGAAAAATTATTTTCTTTGGCATTTGAAAAATCAGTGTGGCAAGGAGTATTGACAGTCCCATTACAATAGAATAGCTTAAAAAGGTTAAGCAAATAGCAAAAAAATCCGTAATAAACGAAAAATGAGAAAGTTCTCCGATTATTCTTACAAAATTATATAAAAAATATGTGGGAATTCTAATAACGCTTTTAAATAAAAGCACAATAAAAACTACAATAGAAACATTTGTTATAGAACTTTTTAAGTTTGTATTCATATGCACCAACCTTTTTTAAAAATTATATGTTTTCATTATAACAATTTTTATTTAAAAATTCAACAAATAAAAAATCGATGAGAATTATTATTTTTATTTAACTTCGTAAATATTGCTATATATTTAAATAAGTTTTATCTATTATAAA
>JAHHTR010000109.1 GCA_020024515.1 Angelakisella sp. | reverse complement strand
TTCTCATACTGTTGCATAGTAAAAAACTCCTAACTAAATAATTAGTTTAATTTTATCACAAATTAAAAGAAATTGCACTACTTTTTAATAAAAATTTTATAAATAGTTAGAAATATCGCTTTGCAATTATACAATGATTATGTTATAATGTTACGTGTTATATTTTGTAATGTAATATTTAACTTATGTTTTAATTATAAATTCAATATGTTTAATCTTTATTTTGGAGGAATATGTATTTTTATGGAAAAAAAGAATGATAAACAATCTTATTTTGAAGATACTAATCTTATAATCGGAAGAAATCCCGTAATGGAAATTTTACGTTCAGAAAGAGAAATTGAATGTATATATCTATTAAGCGGAGATAGAAAAGGACCACTGAGCAAAATATATGCTATGGCAAAAGACAAAAAAATTCCTGTTAAAGATATTACTTCTGATAGATTAACACATTTAACAAATAGCGACAATCACCAAGGTGTTGCTGCACTTATATCTGCCGCAAATTATGGAACATTAGATGATATATACAAGAAAGCTGGTAATTCTTCACTTTTTGTAATAATTGCTGATGGTATCGAAGATCCTCATAATTTAGGTGCTATTATACGTACTGCTGAATCAGCTGGTGCACATGGTGTAATAATTCCAAAAAGACATAGTGCCGGATTAACAGCAACAGCTGTAAAGGCATCTGCCGGCGCAGTTTTTCATATTCCGATAGTGCGTGTTCCAAATATTGCAGCAACAATGGAAGAATTAAAAGAGCAAGGAATGTGGTTTTATTGTGCTGATATGGATGGTGCTCCATGGTGTACTATCGATTATTCGGGAAATGTTGGACTAATTGTTGGCTCAGAAGGTTTTGGAGTAAGCAGACTTGTAAAGGAAAAATGTGATTTTACAGTATCACTACCAATGCTCGGAAAAGTAAATTCATTAAACGCTTCAGTGGCAGCAGGCCTTGTAATGTATGAAGTTACAAGACAAAAACAGAAAATAACGCCTATCATTAAATCATAAATTATAGGAGGTTATATGTATGGATGATAATAAATATTCTGTTGATGAAATTTTAAGAGAACTAGATTCATCAGCAAATTTAAGCGACATTTACAGTAAAACAGTAAATAATAATAACAATAAAGAATATTATAATTTGTCAAATAATGCTCAATCTAACAGAAGATATATTAATACCAGCAACACACAACCCAATTTAATTAATAATGCTAAGATTAACAGGCAAAATTCAACTTTGCCAAAACGTAATTTTGATAATCAAAAGCAAAATGTTTATGATTATGAAAAGATACAGCAGCAAGCTCAAACATATTATAATGATAAAAGTGTATCTCAATATGATTTTGGCCGCGTTCGTGGAAGTAATAATATTAATAATAACAACAATCGTGGGATTTCTTCTTATGCAGCTGTTAATACAAGAATGAATTCACTGAATAATCAAAACAATCATCAAAATAAATTTATGCAAAAGCCAACTCAACGCCCACAGCAATATGCTAATCTTGATGAGTTTTACTCGCAAAAACAGACATTTGCTGAGTTGAATGAAAAATTAATGGCAGAAGAATTGTTGGCAAAAAACAATAAAGCTAAGATGAAAGCTCAAATGCAAGTACAATCAATGGATTTTGAGGAAGAACAACTGCCAACCAAAAAGAGATTTGGACTTTTTGGTAGAAACAATTCAAAAGTTGAAATAGAGGAGAATTTATTTAGTTTAAGTAGGGAAGATCAAGCAGAAAACGAGAACCTTTCATTTGAAGAAATAGATGATGAACTTAATCATATACATACTTCAATCGTTATGAGAGTTGTTTTTTCACTAGTTCCATTTTTATGTATACTGTATTTATTTTTATCTATGTCAATAGGGTTACCACTACCAAGTATTTTAGCGGCAAATAAAACATATTTAATTTGGACAAGCATTGTTCTTTTGGGAGTTTCGATTATAAGTAATGCTTCCACAATTAGTGGCGGTATTCTTTATTTCTTTAAAATGAAGCCGAATAATGATACATATACTTTTTTGACAGTTTTTGTATGTTTGATACAAAGTATATATATGGCTCTGCAACAAAGATTTTTGGCAGAATTTAGCTCAAATATATATTTGCCAATAGCAGCAGCCATAATTCTTTTCAATGCTATTGGTAAGTTAATATTTATAAATCGTGTTGAAGATAGTTTTGAGACACTGTTACAAAATAAGGCAAATAACTACATAGGAATAGCTGACATACAAGAACTTAATACACTATTGACATCAAAAATGTCAGAGGGACTACCATATATTGCATATTTCTCAAAATCTACCGCAATCAAAAATTTTCTCGATGAAGCTTTTACAGATGGGTTAACAGAAGATTACTCAAAAATTATCACGCCAATAACTTTTTCAAGTTCTATATTGGTATCAATGATATACTATCTGGTAACAAGAGATATATTGGCTTCCATCTGTATTCTTAGCGGTTTGGTATGTATAACAAGTCCTCTTTGTTCTGTTATCGCATCACAATTACCTTTATCAAGCATCAACAAGAGTTTAAATAGACATAACACAACAATTTGCGGTTATAATGCTGTTGAAAAAATGAATTATCTAAATACAGTATTATTAACATCAGATGATTTGTTTACAATAAAAAATATGGCTATTACTGATATGAAATCATTAGATAGAAACCCTATTGATAAGTCGATTATTGACGCCATAGCATGCCTATATCCATATAATAATAATTTTGCGGTGCTTTTTAAAGCTTTCGGAGATGGTTTAAAGATACCAAAAGGTGAAGATTTCCACTACCAAAATGGATTGGGATATACAGCATGGGTAAACAGTAAACGTGTATTGGTCGGTACACGAAAACTAATGAATATGTACGGTATATCAATACCACATCAAAGTGCAGAAGAAAGTATAAGAAACGGTAAAAATGAAATAATATATATTGCAAATTCCAGCTATGCTACTGCTATGATAGTCATTTCTTATTGTCCAATGAAAAGTATTCTTCAATCTATGGAACTATTAAGAGATCATGAATTTGGTATAACAATTAAATCAACGGATCCTTCTTTGACAGCAGAAAAAATAGGAGATTTATATAAATATCCTCCTGATTTAATAACAATTGTTCCAGATGCTATGATTGATACAGTAAATAATGAATTGAGAAGAAACAAGAAAGGCGATCCAACTGTTTTTTATAAAAATATATTTGATGCGATAAAAGCAATATTTGCAGCAAAATCTTGCATAAAAGTATCTGCTATTCAAACAGCAATTCTTTTACTTTCGGTAATAGTAGGCTTTATAATGATTACATTCTTTATTGTTACAAAGCAGATTTTTTCACTATCGTGGATTGCAATACTTGGATATCAATTTATATGGTTAATTTTATCTTTGATTGTACCATTATTCAATAAAATAGACTGATTATTTAAAGGGTGATTCTAAAAATCACCCTTTTTTATCTATAAATAGGGGAGAAAATCACTATGTTTATTAAAACATCATTTTTACCTGATAAAAAAGTAAAACTTGTGGCCATTTCCGGTATAAAGAAAAATATAATAAAAAATATAGAAAAGCACGGAATAGAATGTATAGAAATCAAAAATTATCCATTATTAGATTTGCCTATACAATCTCATGCTGATATGCAAATGCTAAAATTAAAAAATGATATAATCTTGCTTGCAAAAAATTTAGATTATTTAAAAGAGAAGTTGGAACAACATTCCTTCAATGCTATTATTATTGATGAAGACATAATGATAAATTATCCAAACGATATTTTATTAAATAATGTGTTAGTAGATAATTATTGTATTGGAAAATATGATGTTATGCCCAAAAAACTGATAGAATACTGCACCGCAAATAATATAGAAATTGTATCTATAAAGCAAGGTTATGCAAAATGCTCTGTAGCGATTTTAAACAATAAAGCTATAATAACATCAGATAAAAATATTTCTATCGTCTACAAACAACTCGGTTTTGATGTTCTTCTAATCCCTCATGGCGATATAGAATTACCTGGATATAATTACGGTTTTATAGGTGGTTGCTGCGGAATGATTGACAAAAATATAATAGCATTTACGGGTAATCTAAATAAATATAAATTCGGTCAAGAAGTTCTGACTTTTTTGTATAAACATAATATAGAACCATTATACTTATCTAATGAAAATTTGATAGATATAGGTAGTATACTGCCGTTAAAGTATTAATTTAAATTATAGTAATTATTTATTAATTTTTACAGTATATTTAATATAATTAACGTTAAATTGCATTATACAACTTCGCTAAATATCAATTTAGCGAAGTTGCTTTTACAATTTAATTATATAGGATAAAGAAAAAAATGACAACTAACAAATTGTTAAAAAAATATTAAAAAAATGTTGCATAAAGGCGAAAATAAAAAGCAGTGCCAAAACACTGCTTATAATTATAAAACTATATATAACTAATCTTTAAAATTTTTTATAAATCTTTTTATATTTAAGAAAATCCGTATAAAAATAACAATACAAACTAATATAATTAATATAGGATAATGATACCATATATAAAGTATAGCTTGCCATATCATAGCTAAACCTATTTTAATACCGTCAAAAAAGGCACGAAAATACACATCAGTTTCAGGAGTTGATACTGGTGTATTATTAATGGAATTTAATAATTCATCTACCATAGGACTAATATTTTCTTCGTAAAAATGCATCATATTAATAAAAACACCCCTAATATATTATAAACAAATTGTAAATATTTGTCAAATAAATATCAAATGAATATAAATATAAAAATGAATGATTACAAATATTATAACATAATTAAATGATTAATTGTTTTTGTATCGGAATGTGGTATTTAGTCAAGTATAGCGTCGCTTCGCTCCGCTCCGCTGCCGTTGCCCTAGCTCCGCATAGTCGGGCAAACGGCAAGCGGAGGGCGAGAACCGCAGAGCCGAGCAGAGCAGAACACACGAAAAAAGTAAAACACATAACAAAAAACAGTTCACGCAATTACTTTTTATACATATATTCGGGGACACCCCGAACCCCGTTGCTAAATAGAGAGAACAACATTTTTATTCACGCACCCAGTAAAGCCATACCAACACGAAAAATTAACGAAAATACTTTTGTTCATATATGGCTAAATAAAGGGGGAAGCCTCCCCCTTTACTCCCATAGCAACCAAAAAAGAAACACGAACAAAAAAAGACACCGCACAAACTTTTAAAACTCGCAAAAAAAGGGGGCAAAACCCCCTAATAACTATTTATGAGTTTAGTAATTTGTAAATCTGTCAATGTGCTATTCTTAAAAGATTTAGAGTAATATTCGACATCAAAAGCAATTGCATGTTCCAACTTTGAATAACTGCGTTTTGTTACATAACTATTATAAAAGTCAGCATTTTTAATAATTTGTTCGGGCATTACTTCCCCTTGATGTAATATTTCCGCACGTTTCAAACCTTTTGAACAATAGTATAAATTTTTCTCACGTTCTGTAATAGCAGAGCCAAGAGACTTGCTTATATATTTTGTCAAATAGCCTGCGACACATTCAATATTATTAATTTTTTCAAAAACATTGTAGCCGAAATTTTTAGAATAATTTTCAAAATATAACAAATTTTTACCGCTTTTTATACCGTTTTTTATATATAACGGTAATTTTTGAGTAACGTCAAAGGAACACAAAAAAGATGATATATCATCATTAAAAAGACAATGAAAATGATAAGCACACGATTTATGCAATTCTGGAACAATTAAGTATTTAATTTTTACTTGTTTTCTTGTATTTAAAGTTCTAATATAATTATTAAACTTTTTATAAAATAAGTCGCATTCTTTGTTATTATTCCAATGTGGGTTAATCGTCAAAGTAGCAAAATATTTCCAATCATTACATAAAGCAAGTTCAAAAATAGTATTTTTTGCCCTAGATAAATGATTAGATAATTTTTTATCGTTTTTAATAACAGTTTTATCACTGAAAATCTTTTCTTCTTTTGATTTGTTAACATCTCTAAAAAGCTGTGTAACGGTGTAATAATCATCACGATACTTTTTGATAACAGTATAATTACCAAATTCATTAAATGCGTTCACTTCTTTTAACATAGGCGTCAATATCAATCTTTTTGATTTTTTCGTTGGTATCATACAAAGACCGTAAAAAATTAGATTGAATAAAAGAAGATTTATTGAGTTTTTTTGATTTTTTGTCAACATTTAAAACATTATCAGAGTTTAAAAAGTAATCTCTTGCAAAATATGTAACGTTTTTAGTCCAACGATTCAAAAACGTTGAACAATTAACAACATAAAAAGTCTGCTCACGTATCGGTTTAGCAACTCTAGTAAACACTTGTGATGTAGCAACTATTTTAACTCTTTGTTTACGTTGCATTGATATTTCAGATAAAATAAAGTCGGGAAAATCTTTCCATTTAGTAGAGTTAAATTCATTTTGTATTTCATCTATCGCAAATATTATTCCGTCTGTACCATTCCGCAAGGTACATAAATCTTGCCAACTATCCATACGATAATCAGCAAGAAGGCAAGAAAAATTTGTACAAATTTTTACATTAGGATATTTGCACTTCATATCATACAAATATTTAACCATTGAAATAGTCTTTCCGCTCCCCTGTTCACCACAATATAATGATACACCGTACTCAGAAAAAACTTTCTTTTTGCGGTTATTATGCAAAAAATCGTAATAAATCCAACGGAAAAAATCAAAAGTTTTTACAAAACAAGTCTTATAAACTAAGCATCTATAATTAGACAATTTAAGTTTAAAAGGATTTATACGGAAA
>JAHHTR010000108.1 GCA_020024515.1 Angelakisella sp. | reverse complement strand
TTTTTATTTTAAAAATTATATATAAAATATTTTATATAATTTTTTTTAATAATATATCACTATTAAAAGACCTTGTCAATACTAATTTCAAAAACATTTATTTAAAAAATGAATTTCAGAATTGTAAGCAATCGAGAAAAATAGAATATACAAGGCTTTTATGATGTCATTATAATTGCTATTTAAAATTTTCTATAAAACAAAAAAGATGCGAAAAATCCCGCATCTTTTTATATCATAAAACTCTATTAAATTATTTAATAATAATATAAACTATAATTTATCATTTTAATTCTTCAATAAACAGCTATTTTTTAAAATTCAAACTTATTATTCATAATTTTCAATAATAGATGAAGCAACTGTTTTAGCTGCAATTCTGCCAAAAACAACACTATCTGCAAGTGCTACCGAACCCAGTCTGTTTTGACCATGTATTCCACCTGTAACTTCTCCGGCAGCATATAGACCGGGTATAGCATTGCCATATTTATCTATAACTCTTGCAGAAGTGTCAATTTCAACTCCGCCAATCGTATGGTGCACCGATACAATGCTTGAAAACATATAATATGGACCTTTATCAATATATTTTATATTCTTTCTGTCAAATTCCGTGTCTTTTCCGTTTATGACCATATTGTTATATTTATTTATTGTATACTGTAATGTACTTACAGGAATACCCATAAATGAAGCACACTCTTTCAATGTTCCTTTAATCATTACACCTTGGTCAATACATTTTTGTATTTCTTCAGCATACTTTTCTTCCAATCTCATTTCTTGTGTTGTTCGATTATCTATTAACTCATATACTCTTGCGTTTGTTTGTTTGAGGGTAGCTTTGGCTATCACATCACGTGTTTCCAATTCATTTACAAATCTATATCCTTCTTTATTTACCAAAATTGCATTATCATTAAGGCGAGCGAAGTCAAGAAGATAAAAATTTCCTGTTGCAGGATTATTAATGGGATAAAGCTGTATATAGTCCATATTAACAAGACTCGCACCAGCTTCTTCCGCCATTAATATTCCGTCGCCTACGATTGCCGGAGAATTAGTAGTTGGAATATCCACTTTTAAATTATCAAAATCAGGATTATACTTTGAGATAAGCTCACTATTTGCACCAAATCCACCTGTTGCAAGAATTACACCATATTTTGCTTTATATGATACGTAGTTATTCGCCTGTTCTCCCTCGACACCTATTATTGCACCGCTATCATTTTTGATAAGGTGAGTAGCTTTTGTCGTATAATGAATTATTACACCCATATCAATCGCCTTTGACAGAAGTGTATCAATCAGCATAGAGCCGTCCCCTTCCGCACAAAGTGTCCTTTTGTAAGTATGTCCCTCATACCATGTCTGTTCATTTTTAAACTTAACACCGACAAAGTCTCTTAACCATATAGCATCGTCAAGTGCATTATCCGCTACAATATGTATTAAATCAGGATTACCTTTTCTGTATCCCCCATTATATATATCATTAAAATATTGTGTATTACTGTCTCCCGTAATTCCATTGTCAATTTGAATCCAATTACAAGGAGCACCGTAACTACCACCCGACATTCGTGTATTACCACCGGTGAATGACATTTTTTCCAGAATTATAATATTTTCTATTCCCTGAGTCTTTGCCTCAATAGCTGCTGTGAGTCCTGCTCCTCCCGCACCAACTATAACCAAATCACATTCATACTCTTTTTGAGTTTGATTTCTTTTTGTTGTGGATATTTCCGCCAAACTTTCTTTCGTTATTCCCGCATTTTTAAGTGCCGAATCAATAGCATCAGCCAGCAATTTTTCAGTGCTGTCATCAGTGTTTAAATTTTCAATGGAATTTTTGCAAATTATATTGTCAAAAAGTATAATAGATTTTTTACTAAATGCAATATCATCATTAAAATCAATAAGTTCAATATGTTTTATAATATTTTTTTCAAGTTCAAGTTCAATTACTATTTCTTCTCCCTTATCATTTTTACTGCTGCCTTCAAAAATTCCGCTTACAACTTCCTTTGTTACTTTCTGTATACTGCTTTTTTCTATATAATTTTCTATATACGGGTCTGTGATAAAAATACCGAGAAGGCAAACAATAAATACACATATTAGATATTTATACATACTTTTTTTATATATTCTTTTCATTTATAATATTCTCCATATTTTTTAATTATTGCATTCAGAATAAATTTATACTATCATATACATAAGCTTATGACAATATATAATGTCAAACAATATTTATTTTAAAGAGGTTATTGTATTGAATAAAAAGAAGAATATAACAATCAGTTTTAAGATAATTTTCACATTTACACTTTCTCTTGCAATTATTTTTGTTTCACTTATACTATATATTAATTGTAAGATAAAACCTGATATATCCGAAAATATGATACAACAATCGTTAATGCTTGTAGAAGCTAAATCTTCTGAGGTTGGTATGTGGATTTACCGAAAAATAGATGAATTTCGTATTCTTGCGGAAGTTCCCGCAATAAAATCTGCCGATGTTCGAGGTATCAAGCCACTGATTGACAATCTTATAGAAAGCTATAAGGCAAACGGAGATATTATGGAGACATTCGCCTATGGCGGTATAAATAATTACAGTGGATTTAACTGGGTAAATGCCGAGGCTATTCTTGACCTTATAGAATACGAAGATTATCGAAAGATTATCGATAACAAAAAAGAGTATGCTATCGGTAATCCGGTTGTCACAGATGACAACAGAGAAGTTCTTCTTTTTTATTATCCGGTAAAAGGCTACAATGATAAATATGACGGGCTTTTTTGTACTGCTATACCAACAGTAAGATTAAAAGAAATTGTAAATTCTATGCGAATATATAATGGCAAAACATGGATTATGAATAAAGACGGAGATATACTGACAACTCCAAAAAGTTACTTTAATCAAAAATTTTTGAGCGAAGAACAAATAAAAGAACTTATAAATAATAATGATATGTCAAAACTCGGCTATACGAGTACCAAAAACATAAATAACGGTAATGATACACTGTTTTTCAGTCCTGTTCCAAATTCAGAAGATTGGATATTTTGCACTTTGGTAAGTAATTCAGAAATCTATAAAAATGTAGATGGTATGATAAAAGGACTGACATTTGTATGTCTTATTTTAATGCTTATTAATATATTTGTCGGTTATGTACTCAGTAAATCGGTTGTGTTCCCAATAAAGAAACTGCAACATCAAATGGATCTTGTCGAACATGGGAATATGAAAGCTTACTATACACAAAAAGCACATGATGAAATATATTATTTAGGTGTATCCTACAATAAAATGCTTGACCAAATCAATAAATTGATAGAAAAAATATATGCCGAACAAAAACAAAAGAGAAAAGCTGAATTACAAATACTGCAAGAACAAATAAAACCACACTTTCTATATAATACCTTGGATACTCTGAAATGGATGGCAAAAGATTATGAAGCCGAAGACATAGCAAAAACAATTACATCACTTTCAACTTTTTTCAGAGTTTTGCTAAGCAATGGCGAGGAACAGATAACATTAAAACAAGAATTCAAGCACACTAAGTCTTATCTGGAAATACAACAAACAAGATACAGTCAGGTTTTAAGTTATGAAATAAATATTGATAAAAATATTGAAAATATCAAAATAATAAAAATACTTGTACAGCCACTTGTAGAAAACGCTATATATCATGGTATAAAAAACAAAAAGCAAAAGGGCTTTATTTCAATAAATGGTTTTCTTCAAGATAAAAATATAATTATTACCGTAGCGGATAACGGTATCGGTATGGATACAAAAACACTGGAAAATTTAAAAATAAATATTAAGGCAGATGTCAGAAATGAACACTATGGCTTACATAATATATATGAACGTCTGGTTTTGGAGTATGGTAATGATGCAAAATTACTTATAAACAGCATGTATGACAAGGGTACAAAAGTAACCTTAGTAATACCTGTAAGGGAGGAAAATTTTTAGATATGTACAGAGCGATTGTTGCAGATGATGAAGCTATAATAAGAAGGGGTATAGTCAAACAAATTATGAGTATGGAACTTCAAATAGAAGTTGTGGGAACAGCAAGTGACGGTGAAGAGACATTAAAACTTGTGGAAAAATTTGCTCCCGAAATAGTACTTGTGGATATAAATATGCCGTTTATGGATGGACTGACTTGCATAGAAAAAATAAGAAAAATTAATCCAAACTGTATTATTATAATTATTTCCGGTTACGATAAATTTGAATTTGCACAAAAAGCTATCAGCTACAATGTTGACTATTATTTATTAAAACCTGTTGAAGATGACGAATTTAAGGAAGCCTTGGAAAATTCAATAAAAAAATACTGCATAAGAACATCTGTTGCGTCAACTATGCAAAATAATGAACTAAAAAAGAACAACAATGTAAACATTCTTGAATACATAAAAGAAAACTTTACAAAACAATATTTATCCATTGAATGCGTGGAGCGAGAATGTAATATAAGCCGTTCCGGAATATTTAAAATACTGAAATCCACAATAGGCAAAAATTTTACCGACTATGTTACACAACTGCGTACAGAGTACGCAAAAGAACTTTTACTAAACGAAAACAATTATTCAATTAAAGAAATAAGTGATTTTGTCGGATACAGCGACCAACATTATTTTAGCAGAGTTTTTAAATCAGAAACAAATATGACACCTAAACAATACCGAGATGTTTATAGCAAATAATTTTTTATAAAAAATATTAAAAAGTAAACTAAAATATACAATTTTTACACAATAGTTCAAATACAAATGTCGAAAACTATGTTAATATTATAACAGTTGATGTAACATCAACTAATATAATATTACATAAGGGGAAATGAAATAATGAAGAAATTTATTTCAATACTTCTTGCTGTTGTACTATCAGTTTCAATGATTGCTTGTTCCAATGATACTCCAACATCAAACGAAACAACAATTGGCAGTGAGCAAAGCAATGCTGCATATAAGACTGGTAAATACACATCAAGTGCAAAAGGCAATAATGGTGATGTTAAGGTAGAAGTTGAAGTTGACGATGCTAAAATAGTATCTGTAAAAATTCTGGAACATTCAGAAACACCCGGTATATCAGACTCTCCGATAAAACAAATTCCCGAAACTATCGTTGCAAATCAGACACTTGCAGTAGATACAGTTGCAGGTGCTACTGTTACAAGTAAGGCTATCTTGGCGGCTGTTGAATCTTGTTTGGTAGAAGCAGGTGCAGATATCAATGCTCTAAAAAACAAAGTTGACAATAAAGAACCTGTAAAAGTAAATGATGTTGAAAAAACAGCAGATGTTGTTATTGTTGGTGCAGGTGGTGCAGGTCTTGCGGCAGCAGTTTCAGCAACAGATAAAGGCGCATCTGTTATTGTTATAGAAAAAATGGGTGTTGCCGGCGGTAATACTATTGTTAGTGGTGGTATTTATAACTGTCCTGATCCGGCTCTTCAAAAACCGGAAGGTATAGAAGACTCTCCTGAATTTTATGCAAAACAAACATGGGAAGGCGGAGACAAAGTTGGTAACAAAGAACTTGTTGATGTACTTTGCTTTAACGCTTATGATGGTTTGGAATGGCTAAAATCTATTGGTATAAAATTCTCAGACAAAATCAGTCAAGGTGCAGGTTCATTGTACAGAAGAACACACTCATCACTTGACAAAGCAGGTACAGGATACATAAAAGCATATCTTGACAACCTTGCATCAAAAGGCGACAAAGCCGAAATTATGTACAATACAAAAGGTGAAAGCCTAATAGTTGATAATGGTGCTGTTGTAGGTGTTATTGCAACAGGTGCAAACGGTGAAAAAGTTACTCTGCACGCAAACAAAAATGTTATTATTGCAACAGGCGGTTTCTCAGCCAATGTTGAGATGCGTCAAAAATACAATACATCAGGTAAATGGCCTGAACTGGGAGCAGATGTTTTAACAACAAATACACCGGGTATCACAGGTGACGGTATAAAAATGGCAAATGATGCAGGTGCTGATCTTGTAGATATGGAACAAATCCAAATGCTATATCTTGCAAATCCAAAAACAGGTGCTATGACCAAATACACACCGAGATGTTTGGCAGGCACAGATAAAATAATATTTGTTAATACTTCAGGTGAACGTTTTGTTCGTGAAGATGGCAGACGTGATGAAATTTGCGGCAACCTTCTAAAACAAGATAAAGGGTTAATGTATATTATTGAGTCAATGGATGGCGACGATGCAAAAAAACTTGACGAAATGACACTTGCAGACGGTACACCAATAAAAGAAGCCGAAGCTAACGGTGATGTATTTATCAGCGACACATTAGAAGAACTTGCAGGCAAAATAGGTTGCGACCCGGCTAAACTAAAAACAACTGTTGAAGAATTCAATAAAGCAGTTGATGCAGGAAAAGATAAATTTGGTCGTGAGCTATACTCAGTTAAACTTATTACAGGTCCATTTATAGCAACTCCTCGTATGGCAGCTGTTCACCACACAATGGGTGGTATCAAAATTAACAAAGAATGTCAAGCTTTGGATAAAGACGGTAAAGTTATAAAAGGTCTTTTGGCAGCGGGCGAAGTTACAGGTGGTATTCATGGGGCTAACCGTTTGGGTGGTAACGCAATTGTTGATACAGTAGTATTTGGTAAACTTGCCGGCGAAGTTGCAGCAAGATAAGCTTTTAATCTTATGATAATTTAATATTTTAATAAAAAGTTGCTTTTTTTATACTTCCATAAGAAAGTAACTTTTTTGTTGACTTTTCAAATATTTAATCTCATCTTTTTTTACAAAATCAAATTAATATTCATCTGATTTGTGTCATTTATGAAATAAATTACAATTTTCAACATATTTGATTGACAAATTATGCTAAATAATATATAATAT
>JAHHTR010000011.1 GCA_020024515.1 Angelakisella sp. | reverse complement strand
AGATTTTAATTTTTTATTATAGGTTTGATATAATAATTTTATTATATCACTTTTTTAAAAATATTGCCATTAATATAATATTAAATCTATTTTTAAAAACATTATGGTGATAAAAAATTAGCACAATTATTTTTTTGGCATAATATAAAATATAGTGATTTTATAATTATAACTAATATTTATCATAAATACTGTAAGGAGGTATGGAAGTTGATAACCAAATATTTTTTAGGTTCAAATTCTCACAACGGATTTGTATCTTGTTTTAATGAAATGTTTAAAGAGAATGAAAACAGTCATATATATATATTAAAGGGTGGAGCAGGTTGCGGAAAATCAAACTTAATGAAAAAATTTGCGGAAAAATTTAAAAACAGTGAAGATATGGAACTTATACATTGTTGTTCGGATATAACATCACTTGACGCAGTCATTTTTCCAAACAAAAAAATTGCCGTAGTAGATGGAACACCACCACATATCGTAGAGCCACGATACCCATGTTTGCGAGAAGAAATAGTATGGCTTGGTGAATATGTAGACCGCAAAAAATTACTTCCACATACCGAAGAAATTGTGGATTTAATGGTTGAGTGTAAAAATTATCATAAAGAGGCAGACAGCTTTTTATTTGTTGCCGGCGAATTTGTAAAAGAGATAAATAAACTAGGGGAAAATTTGTTAATCAATACAAAAGCTGATTTGTTCATTCAAAAAACAGCAAAAAAATTACTTATTAAAAATGATGATGCTGCTTTCAGTGTAAAAAAACGCCTGTTATCAGCAATTACCGATGTCGGCAAAGTTGATTTTAATGAGACAGTCTCTGCTCTTTGTGATAATATTTATATAATAGAAGATAAATACTATGCCTTTGCAAATAGGTTTATGAACAATATTTATGATTTTGCTAAAAATTACGCCTGTGATATAATAGTTTCATATTCACCGTACTTTCCGCAAACTATGATAAATGCAATAATATTCAAAAATGAAAAACTTGCCTTTGTTGTACGAAATACTGAAAATGATTTTGCACAGCTAAACGGAAAAACCATTTCTTCATTGCGTTTTTATAATACAGAGAATATAAAAAGAATCAATGAACGAATAAAATTTATGAGAAAATCAATAAAACTGTGTCAAGAAGATGCAGTAAAAATGATTGCTAAGGCAAAAACTATACATGATGAGCTTGAAAAGTATTATATTGATGCAATGAACTATGATGCACTAAATAAAAAAACCGATTTTTTACTTGAAAGCAGTGAAATATAATTTGATATCAGACTGTTAGTTGAAATTTATTATTAAATTGACAAAGTAAAAAAGTATTAGTCAATTTTTTTAAAAAAATTGTGGTACTTAGGCAGAGCCTAAGGCGTTTTATGTAGACAACGGAATACTTTAAAAAATGCAAGAGTATTTTTTTGGGGACAACTATTGTAATATAGCAGTCCCCATTTTTTTTTATTTATTTATTTTAATGTAAATTTCAGTAATACAGGATTATGGTCACTGTATTTAAAATTCATATCAATATTTTCTGTAACAGCTGTAATATTTTTGGAAACCAAAAAGCCATCTACTGTGCATACAAATGTTACACCTTTTTTGTATGGAATATCTGCTCCTCGGCAAGTTGCAACAGAGTTATAGTTAATAGGTTTAACTATTTCTATTTCGCTTGAAATGTCACTTTCATTTAGAATATTTATCCATTCAGGATATCGTTGTTCCGATTCAAATATTGTTTCTGTTCCGAACATTGCGTGGTTAAAGTCTCCGCCTACTATTACATAATTGCCTTTTTTGTATTCATCGAGCATCACTTGATTTAGTAATATAAGTTGTTGTTCTCTAAATATTCCACCTTTGTCGTATGCCGATAAATGTGAATTAATAAGTACAAGTTCTTTGCCGTTATTTACAGGTATATGTGAAACAACAAAGCATCTGTCAAGTTCCGAGTGTCTTTCGGGAAAATCTGTTCCAACAGGATAACTGCGACGTATCGCACTTTCCACTTTATATTTGCTGAGAGTCAGAAGTCCTGCGTCTGTTTTGCCATGAGGTTCGGTTATGGGTAAAAGTATATATGGAGTGTGCATATTATGAGCAAACGTGTTACTGTATTCGGGAAAAGCTGATATTATCATATCTTTTTGGTTTACTCCATAGCTTCGCGTAGCTTTTTCATCTACTTCCTGAAACATATAAAAATCTGCGTTATATTTTTGCGCATTCTTTATCATACCGTTTACGTTTTCCAGTACATTTTTCTCGCTTCTTCCACGTGAATGTTTACCTGTAACCTTTGTACCGTCTTTCATAAAGCCTACGTCCATAAAAAATGAGTAATCGGTATCATATGCACCAAAGCCTATATTATGAATAAGTGCGGTATACTCTGTTCCTGTATTTAATATATCTGTCTTGTTATTTTCTATTTGTAAAATAAAATTATCATCTATTCTGTAATAATTAAGTTCCGCATAGCCTATATATCCACCAACAATTAAAGTTAGTACAAGAAGAACATAACCTAACGCACAAAGAGTCTTTTTTAACATAACTATCCTACCTCTCACAATGTTTAAAATCGGTTAATAATTTTTAAATAGTTTATGGTTAATTTAACTAAAAATTTTAAACAATATATTAATAAATATATTATAACACACATCTTTTTAAATACAAGTATTAAATATATACAAAAAGTTAGGTTAATTTTTACGAATAATATTTTTTTGTATTTAATAAAAAAATCACAGTACAGTGGTTTTTATAAGCCACAATACTGTGATTTTTATTGTATAATAATTAAGTATATTTAAAAGTTAATATTTGTAACCAACCAGATCTGCAAGAGCTTTATCTATTACAACAACTGCATTTGTGTGTAGTTTTAGTATTGTAGATGGATTTTGTGTTGTTACATAAGGATTCATTATTAAGCCTTCGATAGCATTCTTTTTGCTTTCGCCTGTTGCTACAAGGTAGATTTCTTTTGCTGAACAAATTTCGCCAACACCCATTGTTATAGCTTTGCGTGGAACTATTGATTCGTCTTCAAAATAACGTGAGTTTGCTTTAATTGTGCTTTCTTGCAAGTCTTCAAGATGTGCAAGGCTATGTAGTTTGTCGCCGGCTTCGTTAAAGCCAATGTGTCCAGATACGCCTATTCCCAGTAGTTGGAAGTCAGGCGTACCGTTTTCACTTACTTTTGAACGAAATTCTTCAACTATTTTATCAACATCACCGATACCGCCTGCAACGTATGTATTTTCTTTGTCTATGTTAATGTGGTTAAATAGGTGATTGTTCATATAGTATCTGTAACTTAATTCATTTTCAGGATCAAGACCTATATATTCATCAAGATTTACTGTGTGAACTTTTGAAAAATCAAGATTTTCTTTTTTGTAAATATCTATAAGGTTTTTATAGATATCTTCACAAGTACCACCGGTTGCAAGGCCAAGTTTTGCTGTTGGTTTTTCTTTTACTATGGTTGCTATTCTTTCAGCAACCAATTTGCATGATTCATTAAAATTTTCTGTAACTATAACTTTCATACTTATATCCTCCAAATATATTTAAAAATATCAGCATAAATTGCCGATAATTTTTTAATTTAAATATAGATAATGTAAATTAAAAGTGGTATAATGTATTTAACTTCAATATAATATTATCATCGTGTGTTATTATAACATATTGATAAAATAAATCTATATTATTTTGTATATATTTTAATTTTTTAAATATTTTTAGGGAGTTTTACATATGATAACAGCTTTTGGACTAAGACTTATAGCAATAATTACAATGTTTATTGACCATATGGGATATAAAACTTTTAATGATTTATTGGTTTTACGTATAATTGGCAGAATAGCTTTTCCGTTATTTGCTTTTGGAATAGCAGAAGGTATAAGGTACACAAATAACTACAAAAAATATCTTTCACGACTGTTTGTTCTGGCACTAATCAGTGAAATACCGTATAATTTATTTATAAGTGACAGTGTATTTTATTTTGAAAGCAGTAATGTGATATTTACACTGCTTGCAGGTGCTTGTATATGTTGTCTTTTTAAATTTAAACTTAATACATACGAAAAAATACTGTTAATTGTTACTCCTATTGTTATATGTTTTATGAATTCCGATTATGAAATAATAGGAATAATATCAATACCGATTATGTATTATTTTATGTCAAAAAACAGAAAAATTATAGGTGTAATGCTTTCATGTTTGCTTTTAGGTATCTGTTACGGATATTTGCAAATGTTCTGTTTATTGGCAGTAATACCTATTGCCATATATAATGGAAAAAAATCAGATATAATGAAAACAGACCTATGGAGAATATTAAATTATTCTTTTTATCCATTCCATATTTTAGTTATTTATATTATGAAATATATTTCTATGTGTTGATATATATTTTTTTTATTTGTGAATATAATATAATATTTCTACTTAAAATATAAGTAAAAACACTATATGAATTTGTATTTGCAAATTTTAAATTTAATATAACGTGTTATATTGGTTTTTATATTATATTTTCTAAATAATTTCTATTTTGTGTATTTTATATAATTAATGAGAATACTGTGTCTAATTTTATTATTACGTTGTTTTTTATTAATAAAAAATTTACAAATTAGAAATAATTAGTTGCTTATTTCTGTTATAATTATTGAATGATTTATACAATTTACAAAAAAAGGAGTTTTTGAATCGTGGATTTATTAATTCTTATAATTTTATTCACATTGGGATTAGTACTGACAGTAAAAGGTGGAGATTTTTTTGTTGATGCAGCTTCTTGGATAGCTGAAGTATCCGGAATGCCAAAATTCTTGATAGGTGCGACTGTTGTCAGTCTTGCCACAACCCTTCCAGAAATGATAGTGTCCGTTATGGCGGCTCTTGAAGGAAAAACACTTATTGCAAATCCCGAAACCGTTAATCAAGGTTTGGAAATGGTAGGTATGGGCATAGGGAACGCTGTTGGCTCGGTTACTGCAAATACCGCACTTATTATGGGTATTGCCCTTGTTGCATTACCTTTTGCTTTTAACAGAAAACAATATGTGGGGAAAATTATACTTCTTATAGTAGCGGCTGCACTATTACCGTTACTTTCATTGACAGGTGAGTTTAAAATTTGGGGTGCTATTATTCTTCTGTCAGTATTCGGTATTTTTATATACGAAAATATCCGTTCAGCAAAGACACAAAAGGCACCGGTAGAAAAAACTGTTATAACCAAAAAGATAATCACCACAAATATTTTAAAATTTGTGGTAGGCGCTATCGGGATAATAATAGGTGCAAGATTGATGGTTGACAATGGCAGTGAAATAGCGCGCTTATTGCAAATCCCAGAGAGCATAATAGGGCTTACAATAATTGCAATAGGTACATCTTTACCTGAACTTGTAACTATGATAATAGCTGTTAAAAAGAGACAGGTTGCATTAAGCGTAGGTAATATAATAGGTGCAAATATTATTGACCTTGCAAGTATCTTGCCTATATGTGCTATTGTATCCGGAGGTACAATACCTGTTGTAAAACAAAGTTATATGTTTGATATGCCTGTATGTTTACTTATAATAGCAATCACACTTGTTCCGGCACTTATAAAAGGACAGTTTAGACGTTGGCAAGGTATTCTGACAATTATAATATATATAGCTTATATATCATTTGTTTCATTTTACCCTGTGGCAACACTTTTTGCATAAATAATATTTATTTATACTTTATACTTGCAAAATTTTTATAATTTATGTATAATTAGTCTTGTATGCTTGTCTTTTCAAATATGCAAGACTTTTATTATTAGCCAATTTGGCAGAAATGAGGAATAAAAAATGATATACAATTTATTATCTGCAACACCTGCACCAGCAGCTCCGGCACCCGGTCCAAGCATTTTAATGTCACTTGTTAGTTTGGGACTGGTTTTTGTTGTGTTCTATTTCTTTTTAATTCGTCCACAGAACAAGAGAGATAAAGAACAACAAAAAATGCGTCAAAGTATAGAAGTTGGTAATGATGTTGTTACAATCGGCGGAATAATCGGTACAGTTGTAAGTATCAAAGACGATACTATCGTAATAGAAACAAGCGGCGACCGTAACAAAATCAGAATACAACGTTGGGCTATTCAACAAAATACAACACCAAAAGAATAATATATTTTTATGGTGAACAAGGTTTCGGCATATTTTACACGAATTATAAGTATAATTTATTATAGTTTTGTTTTATATTAAATTATATTAGACTGTTGGAGGTAAAATATGGCACCTGTTAAGAGAAATATTAAAACAAATAACACAAATAATACAAAAAAAATAAAAGCTGTTTTGCTATCTTCAGCGGTAGGTATGGCAATGACTTCTGTTTTGCTTTTTGTTTTGGCTTTTATTATGACAAAAATTGATTTTCCACAAAAAATTGTATTCCCACTTGCTCTTATATGCAGCATAGTAGGATTATTTTCGGCAGGATTTATTTGTTGTAAATTTTTAAAAAGCGGCGGACTGCTGTATGGTTTACTATGTGGCGTAATTATCTATGTCTTTTCTTTTATATGCGAACTGGCGATATTTGACAGAGAAATAACAGTTGTTGCATTATATAAACTAATTATCTATATAGTTTCATCTATGATAGGTGGTGTGGTTGCTGTTAATTTTAATCAAAATCCACTGAAAACAAAAAAATATAGATAAGTATATACTTTATTATTGTTTTTTTTGATATAATATGATACAATAACTATAAATTACATAAAAATCTAGGAGGAAATAAAATTATGAAACATGTTATGACAATTAATAATGCTAATTTAAAAGAGAGTGCTTGTAAAGGTGGCTGTGGCGAATGTCAAGCATCTTGCCAATCTGCTTGTAAAACATCTTGCACAGTAGCAAATCAAAAATGTGAAAACGTTAAATAATAAGTAAACGTTTGATGATTACAAGGGACAGTTTTTTCTGTCCCTTAATTTTTTGAGAATATTAAATTTTAAATAGGAGTAAACTATGATACATGGATATAAATTAAACGGATACAATATAATTCTTGATGTAAACAGTGGTGCTGTTCATGTTGTTGATGATATGTTCTATGACCTTGTTATGTCACTGAAAGAACCTATACAAAAAGAGATACCACAAGATGTACTTGATAATCTTGCAGCAAGATATGATAGAGACGAGTGTATTGAGGCTTATGGCGAAGTATATGAACTTTTTGAAAAAGGTACATTGTTCTCAACTGATGACTATGAGAAATTCTCTGACAAAATGGGAGTTTCACCTGTAAAAGCTATGTGTCTACATATCAGTCATGACTGCAATTTGCGTTGCGAATACTGCTTTGCGGGACAAGGCGACTACGGCAACGGCAGAAAAAATATGCCACTTGAAGTAGGTATGCTTGCTATTGACTATTTAATAGAAAAATCAGAAAATAGAAGAAATCTTGAAGTTGACTTCTTTGGTGGTGAACCACTTCTAAACTTTGATGTTGTAAAAGAAATAGTAAAATATGCACGTAGCAAAGAAAAAGAATATAACAAAGTATTCAGATTTACAATTACAACAAATGGTGTACTTTTGACAGATGATAAGATTGATTTTATTAATAAAGAAATGCACAATGCTGTTCTTTCAATAGACGGTAGAAAATCTGTTCATGACAAAGTACGCCATAAGGTTGATAATTCAGGCAGCTATGACCAAATTATCAAGAACTTCCAAAAACTTGTAAGTCAACGTGGCGATGGTCTATACTATGCTCGTGGTACATTTACAAAATATAACCTAGACTTTACAAATGATATTTTGCACCTAAGCGAAGAATGTGGTTTTGACCAAATTTCAGTAGAACCTGTTGTTGCTGATCCTGAACTTCCTTATGCACTGACAAATGAAGATTTACCTGCAATTTTTGAAGAATACGAAAAACTTGCAAAAACAATAATAGAAAAGAGAAAAGCACATAAAGGCTTTAACTTCTTCCATTTTATGATGGATATGGATCAAGGTCCATGTGCAATAAAGAGACTTCGCGGTTGTGGCGCAGGTAATGAATATGTAGCTATTACACCTGATGGTGATGTATACCCATGTCATCAATTTGTTAATGAAAAAGAGTGGAAAATGGGTGACATTTTCGCAAAGAGTATTGATATGGATATGAAGAAGAAATTTGCCGCAAGCAATGTTTATGGTAAAGAAGATTGCAAAAACTGTTGGGCAAAATTTTATTGTAGTGGTGGCTGTAATGCAAATGGTCTAAAATACAGTGGAGACATATTAAAACCATACAAGCTGTCTTGTGAACTTGAAAAGAAACGTGTAGAATGTGCAATAATGATAAAAGCTGCATTAATGGAAAGCACAGAAGAATTTAATACAAATCATTCTTGTGACTCTTGTGATGGCTGTAATTAAAAATTTGTCTGTTCACTTCTAAAAATAAAGAATTATGATAGATATATAGTGTCTATCATAATTCTTATTTTAATAAAAGAAAGGAAAAGTTTATTATGAATGGTGACAAACTTGGTATAATAGGTCTTGGTAATATGGCAACAGCCATACTTTCGGGAGTTATAAAGAACAGTAGTTTTGATAAGAATAACATAGTGTTTTATGATACAGATATAAAAAAAGAAATGGTAGCAAGACAACTTGGAATAATATCTGCAAAAAGCAATAAAGATTTAGCTGAAAACTGTAAATATATATTGCTTGCAATAAAACCGACAGTTATCTGGAAGGTATTGGAAGAAATAAAAGAAGGTTTAACACCAGATACAGTTGTAATTTCTATTGTTGCGGGTATTTCCACGAAAGATATTAAAACATATATAGGCAAAGAGCATAAAATTGTACGTGCTATGCCAAATACACCTATTCTGTTGGGAAAAGGTGTAACTGCACTTTGCAAAAACAGTGTTGTTACTGATAAAGAATATGATTTTGTGTGTAGCTTGTTTAATTGTGGCGGAATAATAGAAACAATATCAGAAAATAAGATGAATGAAATAATAGCTGTTCATGGCAGTACTCCCGCATATATAACATTGATAGCAAAGTATTTCTGCGAATATGCCTCAGAACAAGGTATCCCATACGAAACTGCCAATAGGCTTTTTGCAGAGACACTGATAGGTACAGCTAAACTTATGACCGATACTGAATATTCTCACGAAGAACTGATAGATATGGTTACCACACCAAACGGAACAACCGAAAAGGGAATAGATGCATTAAAATCTTGGGCTATTCAGGGAGCTATTTTTGAGTGTTGCGACGCAACAATACGCAGAGCTTATGAAATAGCGGAAGAACAATCTATACAATAATTAAATTTTAAAAAGCTTTTTATGGGAGATAAATATATTTCCATAAAGAGCTTTTTTGATTTTATTAATTATAAATAAAAAACTGACTGCGTTTGGAAAAACGAAATCAGTTTTTTGGTATGTTTTATATTTCTTTTTTAATTTCTCCTGCTTTTGTTAAGGCAAGCTTTGTTACAGCAGGGCCGATAAGTTCATATATCAGTGTTGCACATAGAACAACCGCACGTATGGTATCGCCATATTGTGGCATCATTTTTGCGGCAATCAGTGATAGACCTATTGCAACACCAGCCTGAGGAATAAGAGTAAAGCCTATATATTTCTTTACTGTTGCAGGTGATTTGGATATTACTGCACCAAGATATGCGCCTAAAATTTTACCGACAACACGTGATACGATATATAGTATACCGATTAAGCCTATTTGTGGCAAAATAGCAAGATTTAGCTCAGCGCCCGATAATACGAAAAATCCGACAAAAATGGGTGGTGTAAAGTTATCAATTTGTTTTACAACATCTATTGTTGATGATGATATGTTTACAAGTGTTGCACCGAATGCCATACATAACAGTAGTGCTGATAAATTTAACATATTTGAAATACCTGTACCAATAAATACAAGCGCTGATATGCTGATTAGAATATTAGAACCTTTTTTGAAGTATTTTAGGAAAATTTTATATATAAATCCAAGAACAGCACCTAAAAGCAGTGAACCCACAATTTCAAGTATAGGAGAAACAAGAGTCATAATATTTGTGCTGCCATTAGGATTATTAATAGAGCTTACAATAGCGGTAGCAATTCCATATAGAATAAGAGCAGCCGCATCATCTATTGCAACAACGCTCAGTAGTGTTTCGCAAACAGGTCCTTTTGCTTTGTATTGCTTTACAACCATAACAGTTGCTGCCGGTGCGGTTGCTGCCGCAATAGCACCAAGTAACAGTGATAGTGAAAAATCAAAACCAAAGGCAAAACAAGTAAGGGTAACCAAAACAGTTGCGACACTTGCCTCCAAAAAAGCGATAATAACAGGAGTTGCACCAACTTTTTTGAAGTAAGATATTTTAAACTCTGTACCTATATTAAATGCTATAAAACCAAGTGCAACATCGGAAACAAGGTGCATTGGATTCAAAAGTTCTTGTGGTATAATTCCAAGACAGTATGGTCCTATTATAAGACCTGCTATCAGATATCCCGTAACGTTCGGCAGTTTTATAAATTTAACCAATCTACCAAACAAAATACCTGACAAAAGTATAATACCCAAAGTTAAAATTACAGGTAAATTCATAACTACTTTACATCTCCTATCCCTTCTACGTCATCAACAGGCAATGTAAACATAATTGCTGTATTTGGTTTTGATAAATCGCCAAAAATATCACGAACAGTTTGTTTGGCAATTTGTGTTTGTTCTTCCGACAATACCATAAAAATAGTTTTGTTATCATCAGTATCACTGTCAATTAAATATCGAAGTGAACCGAAAAGAGGGAGCTCCTCATTCTCTGTAAGTAGTCTTACCATTCCTTTGCTGTCAATAACAGTAGCACCTCTTAAACCACGTGCAGTCATTGTTTCAAGCAATGCCTCCAACATTTCTACTTTGTTTAATACAATAAACAAAAGCTTCATAAAAAACACTCTTCTTTCTTTTTTTACTAGGACGTTTCTTTGTTTTCAAAAGTCCCTAATATATTAAGAGGGGTATTCGCTATTTTTTAGCAAATATCCCTCTTTATAACAAATCAATTATTATTTCATGGTTTCAAATTTTTTTCGTTGAGAACGTACTTCTTCTAGTGCGTAGGCAAGTGAGGATTCTATTGAACTTAAAGTAGTATTTGCATATTTATATACATCAGAATACAGTTTTTCTGTTTCCATTTTGGCACTTTCAAGCTGTTTAGCTGAATTTTCAGCAGTAACATTTCTTATATTTTGTGCTTTTTGTTGAGCATCAGCTATTATCTTTGCGGCTTCTTGCTCAGCAACATTTATTTTTTCTTGGCACATTATTGTTGTCTGTTTCATAATTGTACTGTTATTAACCAGTAGTTCAGCTCTTTTTTGTGCTGTTGTTATTATTTGGTCAGCTTTTAGATTAGCCGCTGTCAATGTTTTTTCTCTTTCGTTTAAAACTTTTTTTGCATCATCAATAACAGTAGGCAACTGCTCTTTTATATCATAAATTACTTCAATAATTGCATCTTTATTTTTTAGTTTGAAAAAAGAACTTTCATCAATTAATTTTTCCAAAGTATTCAAAGAATTATTTATATCAATTATTTTTTTATCAGCCATTAATTTTCCTTTCTGTTAAACATAAAACAACAATAGAACTAAATTAATTGTGTTTAACAAACTTTTTATTTATTGTATCAAGTAGACAGTGTGGGACAAAATCGCTGATATCCCCACCGAAACTTCCTATTTGTCTTACTATACTGGAACTTAAATACATATTTTCATTAGCCGGAGTAAAAAACAGAGTTTCAAAGTCATTATACATATGTCTATTGGTAAGTGCCATTTGAAATTCATATTCAAAATCCGAAACTGCACGTAAGCCCTTAACAACTGCACTGATATTATTATTTTTTATGTAATCTACAAGCAGTCCATCAAAACTTTCAATTTTGACATTGGTAAGATTTGTTTCTTTTGCAATAACGGTATTTATCATTTCGCATCTTTCTTCAATAGTAAAATTACCTGTCTTTGCAATATTGTTTGCAACCAGTACAATTACATTATCAAAAAGTTTTGCCGCACGTTTAATAATATCCAAATGTCCGTTTGTTATAGGGTCAAAGCTTCCCGGACAAACAACAGTTTTCATTATTCTTCCTCCATTTTTCGATAGAGTGTTAATTTAATTTTACCATATTTGCGAACTTTTGATATAGCAAATTCACCTACATTTTCGGGTAAATCTTCGTTATTTGCTGTTTCACATACAATTACACCATGTTCTTTCATTTTTTGTACCAATATCGGCAAAGTTTCTTGTATCAGTCCTTGTTCATAAGGTGGATCAAGCAGAGCAATATCATATCTGTCTCGACAATTCTTTAAAAAAGCAATCGAGTCCATAACCGCAACACTGCCCTGTTTTTCAAGTTTTAGATTTATTAAGTTTTCTCGTGTCACAGCCACAGAAAATTTTGATGAATCAATGAAAGTAACTTTTTCTGCACCTCGACTTATTGCCTCTATACCAAGTTGACCTGACCCACAAAATAAATCCAAAACATTTGCACTATCAAGTTCAAACTGTATCATACTAAACATAGCTTCTTTTACCATATCGGTAGTGGGGCGAACTTCTCGACCTTCCGGTGTTGATAATTTACGTCCTTTATGGGTACCGGTTATAACTCTCATTAATTTCCTCCAAGTATATAATCAATGTAAACATTATATTATTTTTAATATATATACAATGATAAAATATATCGTTTGATATGTCAACTATTTTAGCTATAAATTTTTGAATAAATAATTCTTTGAGTAATGTAAGATTTAGGTAACACCACATAATTAACATTTGTAATTGTGTGGTATTACCTTTACTTTTTATTGAGCGACTATATAAAAATTCTGTTTAGATAATTTTTTGTAGAAGTAAAATGACATGCTCATTCCTATTATCCAGCTAAATGGCCATGATAACCATATACCTGTACTTGAGAATACAAGAGAAAGTACTTTTGACAGAATAACACGCAGAGATAAGTCTACAAAAGTAGCTATCATAAATTCTTTCATTTTACCACAGCCACGCAAAACACCGTCTGTTATAAGTTTTATTGCAATCAAACAGTAGAAAGGTGATATTATTTTGAAAAATTCAACGCCTGATTTTATTGCATCTGTGCTTTCAGATGTTATGAACAGTGATACTAAGAATTGTGGGAAGATAAAGTATAGTATAGAAACGGCAACTGCAATTACTTCTATTATAATGAAGCCTGCTTTGTAACCATCTTTTATTCGTTTAGGCTGATTTGCGCCCATATTTTGTGAGGTAAAGTTTGACATAGCATTACCAAGAGTGGTAAATGATGTAATTACAAAGTTATTTAGTTTTATTGCCGCAGTATATCCTGCCATAACAGGTATACCAAAGCTGTTTACAGTTCCTTGAATTATAATATTTCCTACTGATATAAAGCATTGTTGCAGTGTGCTTGGGATAGCAATTACAAGTATTTGTTTTAATATACGGAAAGAGAATATCGGAGCTTTGCCGACTCCATGCTCAATTTTAATTAATCTTTTTAGCAAAACAAACAGTGAAAGCATACAACTTATGCTTTGACAGATAAAAGTTGCCCATGCAAGTCCTGCTATACCCATATCAAGTGCTGTTACAAAGTAGATATTCATAAATATATTGACTATCGATGATATGGAAAGAAAGATGAATGGTGTAACAGAGTCACCCATAGCGGCAAAGATACCTGTTGTTATATTATATAAAAATAAGAAAATCAAGCCAAAAGTATATATATTTATATAAACCATTGTGTCATCGAAGATATTTTCGGGAGTGTTTATTAATTGTAGCAGCATAGGTGAACAAAGATATCCGAATATCATAAGAATGATACAAACAGCTATACTCATTATAAACGATGTTGATATTGCTGTCTTTAAGTCTTTGAAGTTTTTGCTTCCAAAAAATCTTGCTGTAATAACCGATGCACCTATATTACAGCCAAAAGCAAACGAAAGATATATAAGTGTTACCTCATAAGAATTACCAACCGCCGCCAGTGCGTTTTCTCCCAAAAATCTGCCGGCTACGAAGCTATCTGCGATATTATATAATTGCTGAAAAATTACGCTCGCAAATAGTGGTAAAGAGTACTTTAAAAGTACCTTTCCTGTGTTACCTTGTGTTAAATCCAATGTCATTTGCCACACTTCCTTTATTGTGTTTAAAAAATGTATATGTCGGTATTTGATATCCTCATTAATACCGTTTAAGATTATAGCACTAAAAAACAGTGTATACAAGTAATACTTTTAAACATATATTACTTATCTACACTGTTAAAATGTAGTTATATTTTATTTTGATTTTGATTTAATGTATTCATCAATAGCTTTTGCAGCGTGTTTACCGGCACCCATTGCAAGAATAACTGTTGCGGCACCTGTTACAGCATCACCACCTGCGTATACACCTTCACGTGTTGTTAAACCATCATCACCGTTTGTTATGATACAACCATGTTTGTTTGTATCAAGTCCGGGTGTTGTTGAACGAATTAGAGGGTTTGGACTGGTTCCTATTGACATTATCATTGTATCAACATCAAGAACAAATTCACTGTCAGGTTTAACTATTGGGCGACGACGACCACTTTCGTCAGGTTCGCCAAGTGTCATTTCAACACACTTCATACCGATAACTTCACCATTGTCGTCACCAAGTACTTCAATAGGATTTGTAAGAGTTTTGAAGATAATGCCTTCTTCTTCCGCATGTTCTATTTCTTCTTTACGAGCAGGTAGTTCTTCCATACCACGACGGTATACAATGTAAACATTTTCCGCACCCATACGCTTTGCACTTCGGGCTGCATCCATTGCAACGTTACCACCACCTACAACAGCAACATTTTTGCTCTTACGGATAGGAGTTTTACTGTCAGGAAGATATGCTTTCATTAGATTTATACGTGTTAGGTATTCGTTTGCACTGTATACACCTTTTAGGCTTTCACCGGAAATATTCATAAAGCGAGGAAGACCTGCACCACTACCGATATATATAGCCTCGTTGCCCATTTCAAACAGTTCGTCTATTGTCAGAACTTGTCCGATTACCATATTTGTTTCAATATCGACACCAAGAGCTTTCAGACCTTCGATTTCTGTTTGTACAATATTTTTTGGTAGACGGAATTCAGGTATACCGTACATTAATACACCGCCTGCTACGTGCAGTGCTTCATATACAGTGACTTTGTAACCCATTTTTGCAAGGTCGCCTGCGGCTGTAAGTCCTGTTGGACCTGCACCGATAACTGCTACTTTGTGACCGTTTGATTTTGGTGGAGTTACAGCATCTTTATTGTGTTCTCTGTGCCAGTCGGCAACAAATCTTTCAAGTCTTCCGATAGCGACCGGTTCGCCTTTTATACCACGTACACATTTACCTTCACATTGTGTTTCCTGTGGGCAAACACGTCCGCAAACTGCCGGTAGAGCTGTGCTTTGATTAAGTATTTCGTAAGCTCCGTCCATATCACCTTCTGCAACACGTCCTATAAATGAAGGGATATCTATTGCAACAGGACATGATGACTGACATGGTTTTTTTGGACAGCCAAGGCATCTTTTAGCTTCTTCTACTGCCATATCGTATGTGTAGCCAAGTGCAACCTCATCAAAGTTTTTATTTCGTACAAATGGTTCTTGTACAGGCATTGGGCATTTTGTTAATATCATATTTGGCATATTACTCTACCTCCTTTTTTAGTAGGTTACAATTTTCTTCACGTTTACGTACTTCAAAATCTTTGTACATAGAGGAACGAATCATAGCCTCATCAAAGTCAACCAAATGACCGTCAAAATCAGGACCGTCAACGCAGGCAAACTTTGTTTCACCATTAACTGTCAAACGACAACAGCCACACATACCTGTTCCGTCAATCATTATTGGGTTCATACTTACAGTTGTTTTTATGTTGTATTTTTTTGTAACCTGACATACAAATTTCATCATGATAAGCGGGCCGATAGCGATTACTTCATCATATTCATTACCTTCGTTTATCAGTTTTTCAAGTGCTGCTGTAACAAGTCCTTTTTCGCCATAGCTACCGTCATCTGTCATCATAACCATTTTGTCGCTTACTGCTTTAAATTCATCTTCCAGTATAACAAGGTCTTTGTTTCTAAAGCCTGCTACTGTGTGAACTTCACAGCCCAGTTCGTGAAGTCTTTTTGCAGTTGGATATGCAATAGCACAACCAACACCACCGCCAACAACAGCTACTTTTTTAAGATTTTCAAGCTTGCTGGGTTTTCCAAGTGGGCCAACAAAGTCTGATACACAGTCACCTACACACAGTGTGTCAAGCTCCATAGTTGAGCCACCGACAATTTGATAAATAATTGTTACTTTGCCGTTTTCTCTGTCATAATCGGCAACAGTAAGAGGGATTCTTTCTGAGTCGTCTTTTGCACGGACAATGACAAATTGACCTGCTTGTGCTTTTTTTGCAATTAGCGGGGCATCTATTACCATTTTGGAAACAGTTGGGTTCAAAGATACTTTTTCTAAAATTTTATACACGTAGTTCACTCTCCATTATATTATTTTTTTTATAAGTTTTACATTTTAACTGTCAATAAATGATTTACAATAAATATCCATATATTCAAGAAAACAGTGACGATAGTTTGCATCGCCACTGTATGTATTTAAATTACAAGATATATTAAATATTAGAAATCAATTTCTTCATCGTAGTAAACAGCTTTCAGAAGTTTTTCCATGTCTTCCTGTGATGGTTGACGTGGGTTTGAACCTGTACATGCATCACTGATTGCAAGAGCTGCAACATCTGATAGTTTTGACATAAATTCTTGTTCGTCTATTATACCACCCTCATAATATTTTATGCAAGTAGGAATTTCAAGTTTTTCGTTCATTGAGCGAATTTCAGCGATAAGAGCATCAACAAGTTCTGTTGTTGTTTCGCCTTTTAGACCGATAAAGCGAGCGATATCTGCATATCTTTCTGCCGCAACTTCGTTTTTGCTGTTGTATTTAATAACTTTTGGTAGGTACATAGCATTTGCACAACCATGTACAATGTGTCCGCCTGTGTAAGCAGCACCTGTTTTGTGTGCCATTGAGTGAACTATACCAAGCAGAGCATTTGAGAAAGCCATACCTGCAAGACATTGTGCATTGTGCATACGGTCACGTGCGTCCATATCACCGTTAAATGATGGAATTAGGAATTCGTGAATCATTTTTATTGCATGTAGTGCAAGTGGGTCTGTATAGTCACAGTTAAGTGTTGATACATAAGCCTCTACTGCGTGAGTCATAGCGTCCATACCTGTGTGTGCAGTTAGTTTTTTAGGCATTTTTTCTGCTAGATCCGGATCAACTATTGCAATATCAGGTGTAATATTAAAGTCAGCCATAGGATATTTAATACCCTTTGCATAGTCTGTAATTACTGCGAAAGCGGTAACTTCCGTTGCTGTACCTGATGTAGAAGGAATAGCACAGAATTTTGCTTTTGTACGTAGTGTTGGGAAGTTGAATGGAACGCACAAATCTTCAAAAGTAACTTCTGGATATTCATAGAATGCCCACATAGCTTTTGCTGCATCTATTGGAGAACCACCGCCCATTGCAACGATCCAGTCAGGGTTAAATTTACGCATTGCTTCTGCACCCTTCATAACTGTCTCTACACTTGGATCAGGCTCAACACCTTCAAATAGTTCAACTTCCATACCGGCAGCTTTTAGATTGTCAACTACTCTATCCAAAAAGCCGAAACGTTTCATCGAACCGCCACCAACTACAACAATGGCTCTTTTGCCTGTTAGATTTTTTAATTCATCTATACTTCCTTTGCCATGATACAAGTCTCTTGGTAATGTAAACCGTCCCATAATAAGTTACCTCCAAATAATGTAAAAATTTTATTAAACTAAAATATGTAAGTTTATATAATAAATATATTTTTGCTAATTAAACATTGTATGTACATATTTAATAAAAATTACACATAAATATGTCAATTTATAAAACATCAATATACTTATCGTTACAATATTAACATAGCTAAGTCTATTTGTATAATATTAATTATTGATAGCAATATAACAATATATATATAGCAAAATGACTATATATATAAATAAGCATATATTAAGATTAATTTTAATTTTAGTTTATAAAGTGTTTGCAATTGATTAGATATAATACACAAATAAATATTATACTTTTATAGGTAGTTTTTGTTATTATTTTTGTAAATATGCCTCACAAATGTGATTTAACGGACAATTATCACATTTTGGTCTTCCGGAAATACAGGTATCTCTACCATGCATTACTAATCTGTGGCAAAAATTATTTGCTTTTTTGTGTGGCAAAATTTCCCACAATTGTTTTTCTACTTTTTCCGGATTTTTGCCTTCGGAAAGTCCAAGCATATTTGTAATTCTGATACAATGAGTATCGCACACAATAGCGGGTTTGTGGTATACATCGCCTATTATCAAATTGGCTGTTTTACGTCCGATACCCGATAGTTTAAGTAATTCTTGCATAGTATCCGGAACAACGGAATTATAGTTATTAACCAGCATTTGACACATTTCTTTTATATCCTTTGCTTTTGTCCTGTAAAAACCGCATGGATATACTATTTTTTCAAGTTCTTCAATAGGTGCGTTTGCAAGGTCTTTTACTGATGGAAAAGTTGAAAAAAGTGTTGGTGTAACTGTATTTACTCGTGCATCGGTGCATTGTGCGGCAAGTCTTGTTGCTATCAGCAACTGATATGGTTCTTTGTAGTCAAGTGAGCAAGTTGCGTTAGGATATACATTTTCCAAAATTTCAATAGCTTGTTTTGCTACATTTCTTTTTTTATCTATATTTTTTATTTTCATTTTTAAAATAATTCTCCTATCATATTTATTTATTACATAATACAATAAATTTTTGCTTTTTTCAAACTGAAATATTTGTATATAAAATAAAAACTACCCACAATTGAACTGCCCCAATTTGTGCAGACAGTACAAAAAGAACCTCTTTTGGCATAAAAATTCCCCCTATGGTAGTTTATTTTATTCTACCATAGGGGGGTTCTTTTTTCTATGTCCATTTTTAATGGACTTGTTCAATAGTTTTTGTTTTGGTATTTGTATGTTCATTTAAAAGAGAATTTGTAAAATTTGTTTAAAAAGTTTTTTGTAAATTTATGTAATTAACTGGCAACTGTAAGTTTTCTTATGTCAAATCCCTGTGATAATTTTTTGCAATATATTGTTGTGCATTTTTGAAAACGTTTAAATGTTTTTTGTGCCTCACATTCGTTTGCATATACTTTCCAGCAACCCAAACATTTAAAATTTTCACCTTTGTTGTCTATAAATCCTTTTATATCGTCCAGTGGATAGTCAAGAAACACTCCTATTTCGTGTGGAAAATCTTTGTATTTTAAATTTTTTTTCAATGTATTTAAACAAGATAGTATATCGAAATTTTCATATCCGTATTGAGTCAAAAATTCTTGAATGTCTGTTCTGCTTAAAATTTTTTCCAATAATTTTTTTCTGTAAATTAAAACCAATGCAGAACCTTTACATGCTTTTAGTACAACTAAATATACACCTTTTTCGTTAAGTAAGTTGTTTTTTTCTCGTATGGCATTTATTAATTGCGAAATTGAAGTATATTTATATTGAAATAAATTTCCTGTCTTTAAGCCTGCAAGTGTTGGGGAACAAAATTTAATAATAGTTTGTGATGACATTAACCCTATCCCCCTTATGCTAATACGGTATTTTTGTTTAATATATCTTTAAGTGCCGATAGTGAACTTGTGTGTGATCTTACGATAGTTACATTTTCATTTGATAAAACTGAATTTGCGATATGTATCATTTTGTGTGATACTGTATTGGTAAAGAAAATAACTAAATCGGGTGACCCTAACTGATCTTTTAAGCCTTGTGGCTGTGTAAAAATTTTTACTTTGCATTTATAACCCTTACATACTTCTTTATATCTTCGTACCATACAGTCGTGACCACCAATTATAGCTATACTCATTTTAATTCTCCTTTTTAGTTAGCATTAGCTAACTTTTTGTTATTTTTTTACGCCCGAAGGCGTAATGATAAAATTCTATGAAGTTAGACAAAACTAACTTTTTAAGTAGTATATCAGTAAATTAAAATTTTGTCAATATATATTTTTCTAAAATCAATAACTTTGTTTAAAATATAATAAAAGTCTGTATAAATTATAAGTATATTATATAAAATTAAACATAATTTATATGATTATACTTTTTTATACAGACTAAAATTTATTATATTATATTTTTATCTGAAACGCATTATTCTTTGCTGTTCTGCGATTATCTGAAAATCATTAATGCTTTCATCAAGGAAAGTTCTATATCCACAAAAATTATCCTCAGGAGCACAATACACTTCTCTTTGCATTCTGTGGCAACCGCCACCGCAAAAATTACGATATTTACATTCACCGCAAAGTTTTGCTCTTTCTTTTGGTCTGTGTACAAAGTCATTTGCGGTTTGGGACTCTATAAGTTCAATAACCGTTTTTTCACATACACTGCCGAGGCGATATTTATCCAAACAATAAAAATCGCAAGGATACGCACTTCCGTCACTCTCTATTACCATTTGACATTGACATCTGCCTGTTATTCCACAAGCAGTTGGGACTCTATAAGCAAGTAAATTTACTATATCATCAAATAATTTTATACTTCTGTATTTGCCTTGTTTAAAGTCTTTTAACCATAGTTTAAATATTTGTTTATAAAAATTTGCAAACTTTTGTGGTTTAAGTGCATATACACTGTTTTTTGTTGAGCCAAGTTCATCAAGACAAGGTGTAAACTGAACGTATTGAAATTTATTTTGGTAAATCCAATTCCACACTTGTTGTGGGTGCTGTGCTATTTCAGATGTAAGTGTACATAGTACATTAAATTCAACACCGTATTTCCTCATTAAACGTACTTTATCCAGTACTTGTTTATATGTATCTTTTCCGTCTATATCTACTCTGCAATTATTGTGGCACTTCGACATAGCATCAATGGAAATTCCCACCAAAAAACTATTTTTTGCCAAAAACAGACACCATTCGTCGTCTAAAAGTGTCCCGTTTGTTTGCAGTGCATATTCAATATTAATATTATCGTTCCAAAGCTTTACTTTTTCTACAAAACTTTTGAACCAAGACAGTCCCACAAGCGTAGGCTCGCCACCCTGAAAAGCAAATGTTACTCTGTCACCACTATCTAAACTTTTGTGAATATTTCCAAGAATTTTGTCCACTGTATCTTCTGACATTTTGCCAAAAGAAAAAGTATCTCGTTTACCTGCCAAGTCCGCATAAAAACAATATTTACAACGCAAATTGCATGCAGAAGAAGCAGGTTTTATCATTATAGAAATATTTTTCACTATATTTCCCTCCATAAATTTTAACTAAAACAACCCTTGTTATTATATCATAAATAAAGAGTTTTATCAAATTAAAACATATTGGTTTTTTAACAAAAAAAAACGGAGTGTGTTAAGAATCTATTAACTCTTATCAAACTCCATTAAGATTTATTATTTTAGATAAATAGCAATATCAAAATAATTATGACGCATAAAATGATATAACTTATACTGCCAAAAGTTTTTAATGCAACAAGTATTGGTCTTTCGGGTATTTCCACAATGGCAGGACGGTATACCACTTTTTTTAATCCATTCAGTAAGCATATAAATCCTGTTATAACAATTGCATAAAATACTATACTTCCTATTATAGTGAAAACTATATTTGATGTCATAGCAGGCGCTACAACAAGTCCCCAAGAATTTATTATTATGTGTAAAATTATAGTATATAGAATGTTCCTTGTTTTTGCATAGACATACGCAAACATAGCTCCAAGTGAGAATGCATAAAAAATTTGTAAAAAGTTTACATGGAACATAGCAAAGCAAAAAGCACTGATAATTATATATAGTTTTTCACCATATTGAGCTGTCTTATCGTAAAACACTTTGCGGAAAACAAGTTCTTCCAGTATCGGTCCTACTATTGCACCAAATAAAATTACTGTAAATTTATTGTTTGATACTATAATTTGTTCAAGAGGGTTTACAACTTCATTTGATTTAATTGCCGCTATAATTTGAGTAAGGATAATAGTCATCAAATTAAAAGCAAACAACAGTGCAAATGCTATTGATATCCATCTTAATACTTGAATAAATTTTGGCTTCATCGGAGTCATATTAAGTTTTACAGTCGGTATTTTCCTTATAATTAACCAAAAACAAGGGAAGCCTATTATATAGTTAATAATTATACTTGAGCTTAAAAGAACCCATTGACTTTGAAAAAGTGTCGGAAAAGATACTTGTAATATAGGCAGAAGAACTAATCCACATACATATTGCGTGACAAATATATACACCGCCATACCTGACATAAGCCTACCGATATTTTTTTTAAAACCTAGTTGAGTTTCCATAGAAAACACTTCCTTCTTTAAAATTAATTATAATAATACTTTACTGTATATTATTTTTGTTTTAATGCCTTTATTATATCTTTAATTTTTGGTGGATTGCCATACATCAGTACACCTATACGGTAAATTTTAGCGGAAACGTAGCCTATAAAGACTGTAAATAATATTAGTATAATAACAGATATAACTATCTCTATCGGCATAACCTCTCCCATAGCTATACGTGTGAACATCGCCATCGGTGAAGTGAACGGAATAAAAGAAGATATCTTCATCAAACTACTGTCAACATTTCCGGAACTCATAGACATCATAACTATCATAAATGCTGCTACAAAGATAAGCGTAATAGGAGTAATAAGTACACTTACATCTTCTGTTTTTGAGGCAAGCGAGCCCATTGAGCCAAACATAAAAGCATAGAGTAAAAATCCAAGTATGAAGAATAACAAAACATATAGTAACATTGAAAGCGGCATACCGAATATAGATTGAGCCATAGAATTATCGGCTAAATATGATTGGTTAATCTGATAAAATACAAATGAGGTGCCGAAAATTGCTACAATTTGACAAATTCCGGCAAGTGCTGAGCCCATTACTTTTCCGAACATAAGACTTACGGGATTAGCACTTGTAATAAGCATTTCCATGGCGCGAGAACTTTTTTCATTAACAACACTTGTTGTAACAAGCTGTCCATACATGATTATGGCAAAATACAATGTGAAAATTAAGATATATGTATAGAAAAAGCTTTTTTGTTGGTCTTTGCCTATCCTTATAATATCATTTTCTATTTCAACTGTCAAAATATTTTTGGCATCTTTAATATCAATACCATTTTTCACCATATTATCTATACGATATTTTTCAATAAATGCACTGTCAAAAGATGCTGTCGAATTGTCGTACAGTGATATATGCTTTTTTATTAATTTGTAGCTAGTGTCACCGTTTACAAGTAATCCTATATCAACACTGCCTTCTTCTACAAGTGCTTTTGCTTCATCAAGCGTATTATACTTTACAACAAAGTTATACTCGGGCATATTTTTTTGTAAGTATGGCAGGAGGTCACTTGTATTATATGAATTTTCAGAGAAAACCATTACAATTTCTTTTTTATCATTTTCAGTATGTTCTGTACTGTTTGAAAACATATCCATAAAACGTGGTATAGATAATATAATTGCTGTTAAAAGCATTAATACTATTGTAAATGATATAAATATTTTATTTTTTATATAACCCTTAAATTCAAAATTCAATATACTGAAAAACTGTTTCATAATTTTTTATCCTCCGTATATTCAACAAAAATATCATTGAGTGTTGGTTCATTTACTTTTATCTCATCAATATCAACGTTAAGCTCTGCAATTTTTGATATTAATAAGTTCTTTTCTTTTTCGTCATTTAGGTGAATAATTAGTCCATTATCTGTTAAGGTGGATTTATAATCAATATTATTTTTGATTTTTTCAATATCTTTTGAGACAATGGATATATCTCGTCTGTCATAGCTGCGTTTAATTTCTTTGATATTTCCCGAAAGCACTATTTCACCACGATTGAGTATTGCTATTTCGTCGCAAAATTCTTCTATATAGTTCATTTGATGAGAAGAAAACAGTACTATTTTTTTGTTTGCAATAAGCTCTTTTACTGTGTCTTTCAGGAGTATTGCATTTACCGGGTCAAGTCCTGAGAATGGCTCATCTAGTATAACAATATCAGGATTTGCGATAAGTGTTGCAATGAGCTGTATTTTTTGTTGATTACCTTTTGAGAGTGTCTCCAATTTACGATTTCTGTACTCTGTCATTTGCAGTCTATCCAGCCAATAGTCAGCAGATTTTATAGCATCTTTTTTTTCAATACCTTTTAAAGCGGCAAAATATATTAGCTGTTCTATTATTAGCTTTTTTGGATACATTCCACGTTCTTCCGGCAAATATCCTATTTTTATTTTGTTTCTGTCAATAGGCGAGTTGTCGATAAGTATTTCTCCGCTGTCACTGCCAAATACACCCATTATTATGCGGATAGTTGTGGTTTTGCCTGCTCCGTTTCTGCCAAGCAGTCCCAGTGCTTTTCCGCTTTGTGCCGAAAAGCTTATTCCTTTTAAAACTTTGTTTTCCGTAAAGCTCTTTGTCAAATTATTTATTTTTAATTCCAAAAATATCACTCCTTAATAATTTATGAATAATAGCTTTCTGTTAAAAAAATCTTAGTTGAATACCAAAGTAAAGCTATGATTAAGCCTATATCAATTATTATATAAAAAATAAAGTGCAAGTTTTCAAAAAATGAAAATATCTTTGACACAGACAGTTGGTATCTGGTATGTCATCGCACAGTATATTTGATATATATATAGCATTGTGGTGTTATCAAATGAATTTAACATTTTTCCACCTATGTGTTATAGTTCATTACTTATGTAATTAATTATAACACTGGCTATCTATTTTGTAAACAAAATTTAAAAAAGATACGAAATACAAATAGTTGAGTCAGTACCTTCTTTAAATATTATTAAATAGCATTTATATTACTTTTCAACAATCAATTTTTGTGATAAATCCATATTATAAGGCATAACATTTTTGGTAAGAACAGAATAGATATTCGTACAGTCTATTTCTTTTTGTGCAAATTTTTTAGAAACATCAGATGTTCCCATTAATTTTTTCAGTGAACTGTTTATAGGAATTTTACTGGTATTTTTTGCAACTTGCAATATTTCTTTACCTTTTTGGTTCATTGCCAATATGTGTATATATGGAGGTAATGTTTCGTAAAAATCTTTTGTAATGCCAAGTAAGGCATACATATATATTCTTCTTAGTCTTGCCATTGTGTAACGTTTGGTTTTTGTGTTTTCAAGTAGCTCATTAAAAGAGTTACTGTTTTTTATAGACAAAAAAATTCTATTTTCAAGACCTTCTGATATATCGGGCAGTGTGGCTATATTGGAAATATTTAATGTTCTGAGTTTTGAAAGAAGTACTCTGTCGAGTATTTCGGAGTTGTATATATTTCCTTTTCTTTTTTCTTGATTTAGAGTATCATATACAGATAGTGGCATATATTTTTGCAGTAGAATGTCGTTATTATTATAAAAAGCTTCTCTCAGTGCCGATGCGGATATGTGTTCAAGTTCTTCGTTGCTGTCATGATCAGCACCACGTCTTTTTATTGTTGTGGGAATGATGTTTGCATGTAGTTTTTCTATTGCATTTATATATTCTATTCCAAGTGTGTTGTTTGGCTTTGATAGAATATCGGCAATTTCTTTTGAAAAAATACTTTCTATTGCGTCTTGTCTTGCTTTGCTGTAAGTAAGTCCTGTTTTCAAAAGTTCTTTTAGTTTTTCATTTACACTTGTATTGTTTATTGCCTTTACGCAGATGTTTAATAAATTTATATCACCACACTCACTGCCGAAAGACAGATATTCAACACCGCAATTTTTCAGTAAATCTATACTTCCGACAGCAAAAGTTTCAGCGGTTGACATAGCAAAAGGTGTGGGCATTTCAATAACCAAGTCCGCACCATTTTTTATTGCAATACCCGCACGTGTATATTTTGAAAAGATAGCCGGCTCGCCACGTTGAACAAAATTACTGCTCATAGCAACAACAATGTGTGTGTATCCGCTGTCTTTTAAACTTTTCAGTTGATATATATGACCGGAATGTAGTGGATTATATTCTGCAATAATGCCTACTATTTTCATTTTTGGGGAACCTTTCTTTGCTTAGTTTTTGTTTGTATGTTCAGATTTTAATTGTCCGCAGGCTGCTTTTACCGATGTACCCAGTTCTCGTCTCATTGTAACATGTATATTATTTTTCTTTAATACATCATAAAATGCAAATATATTTTCTTTTGGACTTCGTTTGAAGTCAAAGCTTTGTGTTTCGTTATATGGTATCAAATTCACTGTACAATTAATATTTTGCAAATAGTCAGCTAGTTCTTTTGCACATTTAACAGTGTCGTTTAAGTCTTTTATCATTATATATTCAATAAAAATTTTATTTTTTGTTTTTTTGTTATAGTAAGCCATAGCTTTTTGCAGTTCTTCAAGTGGATATGCATAGTTTATTGGCATTAATTTATTGCGTAATTCATTATTCGGTGCATGCAGGCTTATGGCAAGCGGTACAGTTTTTGTTTCGTTTGCAAGTTCCGTTATTTTCGGAGCAAGTCCGCAAGTTGATAAAGTTATATGTTTAATACCTATTTCCAGTCCATATACACAGGTTATTATCTCTATAAATTTTTTTATATTTTCAAAATTATCCAGTGGTTCGCCAATACCCATAAGAGCCACTGTGCTGATTTTTTCGTTTAAAATTTTATACATATACATAATTTCACTGACCATCTCGCCTGCTGTCAAGTTTCGTTGCTTTTTAAACTTTCCGCTTTGGCAAAAAGCACAGTTCATATTACAGCCTACTTGTGTAGATACGCAGACACTGTTGCCGTAGTGTTGCCTCATTAGAACACTCTCAATTAGGCTATTGTCATATAGAGAAAATAACAGTTTTGTAACACTTTCGTCTTTATGTGTATCTCTTGCTGTTGGCAGTTCTATTGTAAAGTCATCGGATAATTTATCTATCAGTGATTTTTTAATTTCTTTTATATCACTGAAATTATCTATTTTTTCTCTATAAAGGTATTTATATAATATTTTTGCTTTATATGGATTTTCATTTATATTTGTAAAATATTGTTCCAGTTCGGTAAGTGTAAGATTATATATATTTGTTTTCATTATTTCTCCTAAACCATTAAAATATAAATATAATTGTATTTTATTATACTTTTTGTTTTAATGCAACTATATGGTATAAATCACTAGTTGAAACTGAATAGTTTAGAACACTTTGGTAAATTTTATACAAAATATCTTGAAATAATGGAAAAAATATGTTAGAATATACTCATAATAAAGTTTACATAGTTAAACTAATTTAAAGGGAGGCTTTTATTATATGGCTAATAACTTGGTAATAACTATTTCACGTCAATTTGGTAGTAATGGTAGACACATTGGTGGGGCTCTCGCAAAAAAGTTAAATCTAAAATATTATGATAAGGAGCTAATAAAAATTGCCGCAAAAGAAAATGGTTTAAGTGAAAAATTATTTGAAAAAGCTGACGAAATGCCTTCAAATAGTTTCCTATATACTCTATCCCTTAATTCTCGTTCATATAATCCTACACTTAATTATATGGAGTGTTTGACGAATGATAAATTGTTTTTGATGCAAGCAAAGGTTATAAAAGAACTTGCAAATGAAAGTCCTTGCTTGATAGTTGGCAGATGTGCTGATTATATTTTACGTGGAAAACCGAATTGTTTTAATATATTTATACATGCCTCAGAAGAATACCGTATCAAACATGTTATGCTTGAAAACGAAATAGACAGACAAGCAGCAATAGATATGATTAAAAAGGTAGGTAAGAAACGTGCAAGCTACTATAACTACTATTCTGATGTGGAGTGGGGCGATGCCCGTAACTATGATTTAACTCTTGATGTTACTGACTTAAAGACAGAAACAGCAGTTAATATTCTTGCAAACTACATAAATACAGTAAAAGAAAATAATACTTAAATGTAATTTTACTACAAGCTGAGCCGATATTAACAAAAATATCGGCTCTTTTCTTTTGCCTTTTAAGGCAAAACTTACTTTCAAAAATACTCTTGTACAGCTAAAATAATTCCGTTTTCTGTGGAAAATGTATTAAGCTATGCCTGTGTACCGCAATTTTTTGAAAAAAATTGAGTAACCCTTTTGCGACTTTGTCAATTAAATAATACACATATATTTTTATAAATATGATTATTTAATTTTAAATTTACTTATTGCCTCGTGCAAATTATTCATATCTTTGTGAAGATTATTTGATGATGTGTGTAAAGCATTTACTTCTTGTGCTTGTTCAAGTATTGATGTATTTATCATTTCGCTTGTAGATGCGGATTCTTCCAATACAGCAGAAATTGACTCAATAGCGTTTAGTGTATTTTGACGGTCATCATTGATATATTCCATTTCATCATTAACTTTTTGTATTTTAAGAATCAGATTATCTATTGCTTCAACCATTTCAATAACTTCTGTCTGTGTTTTTTCAACTTTTTTAACTTGTTCGTTATTGATAGAAAGACCGCTTTTTGTGGATTTATCAACAGCACGTGTCATATTAAATATTTCGTACACAGCTTTTTCTATCAGTGCTGATACTTTTAACGAATTTTCTGATAAAATTTTAATTTCATCTGCAACAACTGCAAAACCTTTTCCGTGTACTCCTGCTTTTGTTGATTCTATTGTGGCATTAAGTGACAGTAGCTTTGTTTGACGTGCCACATCGTTTATTTTGGTTATGTATTCTGCAATAGATGTTGACTGTGCAACAAGTTTTTCAACATCAAAAGTTATATCTTTTGATATATTTGCACCTTCTGTGGATTGTTCTTTTAGTTCATCAAAAGTAAATTTTAAATTTGTAAGTTTATTTTTTGTATCTTCGGCAAGAGCAAGCACTTCCTGTGAATTTGTTGTAGTATTATTGATTCTTGTGGAAAGTTTTACCATATTGTCAAGGCATATATTTGCACTTTTGGTTTGTTCTTGTGAGCCGATTACAATTTCTTGCATAGCCGCACTTATTTCTTCTGATGATTTATTAACTGATTTTGTTACTTCATCAATATGTTGTGCGGAGGTAAATATATTTTGAATAATATTTTTTACGTCCAAAACCAATTTTTTAGTGTTATTAACCATATCAGCCAAACGTTTTGCCAATATAGAAAACTCTGTATTTCCTTTAGTATTGATTTCTATTGCAAGATTACCTTTTGCGGTTTCATTTAGTGCATCTGTTATTTTGTGCATACTTGACTGTATGCCAAACATCATAAATACAGAGAAACTTACAAGTAAAATAAGTGCGATTATAACATAAATAATAACTGCATTTTTTATATGTAATGCTTCTGCAATAACAGTATCTTCGGGAATAAGTGAGGTTATCATACCAGATAAAGACTTTGTCATAACATACATAAACAGGTATGATTCGCCATCTATTTTAACGTATTCTGTGCCAAAAGGTTCTTGGTGCATATAGGCATTTTGATAAAATTCTGTATCTTTAATCGGTGTCCGTGTTAATCCGTTATATATCCATTCATTATTCAGTGTTACAAGTGATACACTGCAAGTGTCATCTGTTGATATTTTCCCTATTAATTCCATAACAGCTTGTTTACTTATGTCTAATAGCAAAATATCTCCTCCCGGAATAAGCATCATAGCACTGAAAAGTGTATCATCGGCATTCCAATTAAAAGCAGCATCGGTTTTTTCGTGACCCACAAACCAAGTAAAAGTACCCATATTTGTTTTATGTGAAATTAATTCTTTATAAACAGAGCCGTCATTTTTTATATCTGTTGACTGTATTGTTATAATTTTGTTTTCCTTTGATACCGGTACAAGCGCTATGTTTTTAATATAAGAATTAAGTGTTTGTTTGGTTATAAACATATTGGCTATATTGTCTTTTAATTTATAAGATTCCAAACTATTTTCATCATTTAAGTAGGATTTTAAATATTTATTGATATCTGAATTAACTGCCATTTCGGCACAATCCGCTCTAATATCTTTTAGTACTGAGTCTATATTTTCTGTAATAAGTGACAGCATACGCATATTCGATTTTTCATAATTATTATTAAGTGCATTGCTGGCTTTTATATATGATGATGTGCCAAATACAATTATAATTATAATTGGCAAGAGTAATGCGGTTATAAGTTGAGTTTTTAGATTTATGGGATTTCTTGTGAAATATGTATTTTCACTTGTTTGATTTTTGTATCTTATAAATCTAACAGGTTTTTTTATATTCGCCTTTTTTTGTTTATTTATTTTAAAACTGTTTTTCATATTTCCTCCTAAATTACCCATAACATAAAAATTTAAAATAGTTTTAATTTTGACAAATATAGTATATCATAAATTTACAAAAATTAACAGATAATTATTTATCACTTAATAGTACATAACCATCAAGATTTTTAATGTAAAAATTTCCGTTTTCGTACATACAGTATGTATTTTCTCTGTTTTCTTTCGGTAATGATACAGAGCCTATATTTATATATTTTTTGTCATTGACATTTGTAATTTCGTATATATGTGTGTGTCCGTTTACCAGTACATCACAATTACCTATTTGTTCGATATTGTCCTTATTGAATAGATGTCCATGTGATACAAATATTCCAATATTATCAAAATTTATTGTTGTAAAATCCGCAAGAACAGGAAATGGCAAAACCATTTGGTCAACTTCGGCTTCGCAGTTGCCACGAACAGCGATAATTTTATCTTTTAGTTCAGATAAAATTGATATTACTTTTTTGGGGTTATGCTCTTTTGGTAGATCATTGCGTGGACCGTGATACAATAAATCTCCGCAAAGTACTATTTTATCGGGATTTTCTATATTTATTCTTTCAAGTAATCTTTCGCACCAATATCCTGAACCATGTATATCTGAGGCAAATAATAGTTTCATATTTTATATTCCTTTCAGTCAACTGTTTTTATTAAAAATTATACGTACTGCAAAAAGTCACAGTACGTATTTTATTATAGTAATTTATATATTACAGTGTTTCTGCCCAATTACCATTTATAAATATCGGAACAGCTTTTCCGTCTTTTGTATAGCCTGTTATGTTTAGTTCAGGGCCACCTATCATAAAGTCAACGTGGATAAGTGAATCGTTAAGACCCATTTGATGCAGTTCGTCTTTTGTTTTGTTTTCGTAACCCTCTATAACTTCATCAAAACCTCTGCCAAGAGCCAAATGGCAAGCAGCATTTTCATCAAACAGAGTATTATAGAAAAGTATGCCTGTATTTGATATTGGAGAATTATCCGGAACAAGCGCAAGCTCACCAAGCATAGCCGCACCTTCGTCCATTGCTATCATTTTTCTTAACAATTCTTCATTTTTCTCAGCTTTGCAATCAACAGCACGACCGTCTTTGAATGTAATTGAGAAGTTTTCTATTAAATTACCCATATATGAAAGAGGCATTGTTGCAATAACAGTTCCTTCGCATTGACCTTTCATAGGTGAAGTGAAAATTTCCTCGGTAGGCATATTAGGATTAAATGTTGTACCGTCTTTCATAGTTTCGTATCCACCTGTCCATTTTGCCTCAGGTATTAGTTTACATTTAAAGTCTGTACCGTTTTTGCTTTGATAGTATAGATAATCAAAATGATAAGAATTTAGCTTATCATATTTTTCTTTTAGGTTTGCATTATGTTTTGCCCATTCAAATACGGGGTCGTTGTCTTCTGTAATTCTTACGCAAGTAAATATTGCCTCCCATAGTTTATTTACAGCAACACTTTTTCTTTCATTTGGGAATACTTTTTTTGCCCATTTTTCAGATGGTATTGCAATAATTGACCATTGATGAAGATTATCCATAGCGTCACGATATGGTTTTGTTATTTTTGTACGTGCTATGTTGGATTTTTGCATTTTTTCTATATTTACGCCTTTTAGCCCGTCCGGATCACTTGATTCTATAAATATTCTGCAAGGAAGAGTGTCTACAAAGTGTTGAAGTCTTGCTTCTTCCCATTTTTCAACTTTTGAAAGTGTTGTTAGGCTTTCGTGTCTGTATTTAAGTTTTGTAGATGGTTGATCTGACCACATCATTTGCACCCATTTTGCACCGGCTTTGTATGCCTCGTCCATAACATAGTTTGCAAATTCATGTTGAGCAACTTCGGCATATATAACACAGCCTTGTCCTTTTTTTATATTTACACCTTTTTGAACAGCAAGTTTTGCATATTTTCGTAATAATGCTTTTTTCATAAAAAAAATCACTCTTTCTAATTTATTAAGTAATATTATGATTATATTTAATCACAATAAATATGATAACACTAAACATATTGCTTAGTCAATAAATATGTTAATGTTCTTTTAACAAAAATTGATATAAAACCCAAAATAGACGTGAAAAAGATTAAATATTAATATTATAAGATAGTTATATGTATAAAAAGCATAAAAAAATATATATTATCTCTATAAAATTTTAATAAATAATGTAAATTT
>JAHHTR010000107.1 GCA_020024515.1 Angelakisella sp. | reverse complement strand
CCCCCTATGGTAGTTTATTTTATTCTACCATAAGGGGTTTCTTTTTTCTATGTCCTTTTTTAATGGACTTGTTCAAACAGGTCGGTAAGTTTTTCTTTTTAAAACTGTTTCAAAATAATTTTGATATATTCTCATAACAGCATCTCCGTTTTCTTAAATTTATAAGAACAATTAAATCTACAATAAAACATAAAAATCTATTTTAAACATAATTCACACTTATATAGTCATTGATTATATCAAATATATCGACACAGAAATTAATAAATTTAGATATTTTCAATAAAATTTATATAATTTGTTCAACAAATATAAAAAGGGCATACAAATAAATTTGATTTTAGCTGTATGCCCTTTGCTTATTGTTTTTTCTTTTTAGGTTTTGGTATAGGAATGATTTTTTCCAAAATTAACGCAACTTGTTTTGACAATTCTGAATTTTCTATATCCAAAACATAATGTTCCTTTGCTCCTTTGTATGGTATGCCAACACTTGTTATATCAATAATATCTTCTATTTCAGATAATTTTTTAATATAAACATTGTTATCACAAACTAAAAATATAGGTTTATCATTTAGATACACCATATACTCTCCAAACATCTTTCTGTATCTCACATTACCTATACCATTAATTTGTTCACAAACAAATTCCACATAGTTTTGAGAAGTTGCCATAAGAAAAATCCCCCTAATATATTTTCTCAGTTTTGTTTACGCAAAATAGAACCGTTTGGTACATCTATGTCGCAATCAAAAGCATAAAAATTAGTAGCTTTATTTGCAAGTTCTACCTTTTCATTATTTACATCAATCAGATTTTTTACTGTAATGGTTATCGGTTGAGATTTTGGTGGCAATATTTCCAAAGTGTCATTTTCAAAGAATCTGTTCTTTTGGCTTACCCACAGTTTTCCGTTTTCGACTCTATCCGCAATGGCAACAACATCCCAATTGCGTATATATCCGCCATTTTCATAGCACTGTCCGTTTTCCGGACTACCGTACAAGAATCCTTTTGTATAATCACGGTGGCTTACTTTTCTTGTTTCATCAAGTATCCATTGTGGTAATTTATAATTTACCGGATCTTTGTGGTAAATGTCTACTGCGTTTCTGTACGCATTTGCAACAATAGCAACATAGTATGCACTTTTCGCTCTTCCTTCTATTTTCAGTGATGTAACACCTGCGTCAATAAGTTTATCAATATCTTCAATTAAGCACATATCTTTTGCGTTCATTATATATGTACCTTTGCTGTCTTCAAAAACCGGGAAATACTGTCCCGGACGTTTTTCTTCCATTAAATGATATGACCATCTGCAAGGTTGAGCACACTCACCACGATTTGAGTCTCTGCCTGTCATATATTGTGATATTAGACATCTGCCTGAGAAAGACATACACATAGCACCATGTACGAATACTTCTATTTCAAGTTCTTTTGATGTTTTTTGTCTAATTGTCCTAATCTCCTCCAAAGGAAGTTCACGAGCCAAAACAACACGCTTTGCACCAAGTTTATGTAGTTCATTTGCAGTTAGGTAGTTTGTAACACCTGCCTGTGTTGAAATATGAATTTCTGTATTTGGTGCTATTTGCTTAATAGCAAGCATTATACCTATATCAGCAACAATAAAGGCATCTACTCCGCAATCAGCAACTTTCTTAATATAATCATAAAGCTCAGGTATCTCGTTATTATTAGGTAGAGTATTCATTGTGAAAAATACTCTTACATGGCGGTCGTGTGCAAACTTTACTGCATCACGCAACTGGTCCATATCAAAACTTTGTGTACCTGCACGCATACTATGTAGCTTTCCGCCCAAATATACCGCATCTGCGCCAAAGTTTACAGCAGCTTCTAATCTTTCTCTGTCACCGGCTGGGGCAAGCACTTCCGGAAATCCGTTTAAATAAAATTGCGATGTCATTTTTTTCTCCTTTAATATCAATAGCTTTGTTTAAGTAAATAATTCATTGGCAACATTATTGTCTTCTTCATTTACTTCATCTTCAAGCTTTTTAAAATTTATATTATTGTTAATTAAATTGGTTGGATTTTCAAAGGTAGAACCACATCTTGATGCAGTTCTGAAATCAGTTATATCGAGTGTACCGTTTTGAGCCATAGAACAGTAAGTTTCACCTGATACTATTATATGGTCAAGCAGTTTAATTGAGAGTGCTGATAGTGTTTTGTATATAAAATTTGTTGTATCTCTGTCTTGTTTTGACGGCATAGCTATACCACGAGGGTGGTTATGGGCAAGTATAACAGCACTGCTGTTAAACCTTATTGCTATTTCGACAATTTTCCTTACAACAATTTTTACCGTGTCAACTGTACCTCTGTCTATGATATCAAAATATATGGGATTAAGTTTGTTATCAAGACAAATTAAGTATACAACTTCATCTATTTCTGCAATACATCTTGCAACAAGTTCTTTTCCTATCTTTTCTGTTAAGTCTTTTCCGTTGTATGTTCCGTTTTGTGCTTTTTCCTTGAAATATATTGTGCATAACTGAGGTACCATTTTTATGAGAATCGCCGTATTGGGTGAAATTCCTTTTATTTTTAAAAGTTCTTCATAAGGAGCATCAAACACATTGGAAAGACTGCCGAATACACTTATCAAATTATGTGCAAGAGCATTTGTGTCTTTCATAGGTATAGAGTAAAAAAGAATTAACTCCAAAATATTATGAGGTGCAAATCCAACAAAGCCGTTAGTTAAAAATGTTTGCTTTAACCTTTCTCTATGTCCTTTATGTAGATTATCTTCTTTTTCTTTTTGCAAACAATATTTCACCTACCTACGTATTCTGTGTCACATTATAAATCAACATCTATTATCTTTCCATATTTTCTGTTTATAAGCCTTATCATATTTGTCAATGGATTTTCATTGCAAGATGTAGTGATTAAATCCGCATATTTTTTTACTTCTTCTTCCGCATTTTCGGGACAAACAGCTATGCCAGATGTTTTTAGCATTTCAATATCATTAAAATTATCGCCCATAGCTATTGTGTCCTTACTGTCAATATTGAATCTTGTACATATATCAAGCAAAGCATTGCCTTTATTTGTACCTTTTAAGTTAATATCCAAAAAGTTTGCACCTGAAAAAGCAATTTCCAGTTTTCCGCTTTTGGCAATATCTGTTTGCAATAATGCCTTAAATTTATCGGTTGGGCATGACGGCAACAAAAATTTAATAATATCCTTATCATCAAGTGTAAATGATGAAACATCTGAAATCATCAGTTCCCCATCACAAACATAGTTACCCATATTTTTAACTCGTTCGTAAAATGCCTTGTCAGGATTATCTCCCCGAATATATACACCTTCTTTTATATAAGCATAGCAGTTTAAATTATTCTCTATTGCAAAGTCTACAAGTGGGGTTATTAATTTTGAATCTATATACCCCACTTTAAGTGGCATTTCTATATTATAATCATATATTAAACCACCATTACACAAAATAAACGGTTGCTCTATGCCTATTTCTTTTGCATATTTACGCGCAATAGGGAAATGTCTGCCTGTTGCACCTATAAAATATATACCGCTTTCTTTTATTTTTCTGATTGTCTCTAAATCTGTTTCACTTATATATTTATCGTCATTCAATAAAGTTCCGTCAAAGTCGCTGAAAATTGCTTTAATTTTATTCATCAAAATTCCTTTCAATTTGGTTATTTTAATTCAACTACTGTAACACCTGCTTCGCCTTCTCCGTAAACACCATTTCTGAAACTCTTGACATGTCTGTTTTGTTTTAATCGCTTTTGTACAGCTGTTCGCAAAACTCCTGTACCTTTACCATGAATTACAGTCACCATTGTAAGTCCCAAAAGCACACATCTATCAATGAATTGATCAAGCTCCATAATTCCTTCATCAGCTGCATAACCACGTATATCAAGTTCTGTTTTTGCGTTTGACAGTGATTTAATGTTTCCGATAGTTACTTTTCCACCGGATTTCTTTTGCGGCTTGTGTTTTTCTACCAAACGCAAGTTATCCGCACCTACTTTTACTTTCATAATACCTGCTTGCACAAGATACGCATTATTGCTGTCAGGCCCTGATATTACAATAGCTTCGGAATTTAGGTCACGCAAGATAACAGTATCGCCTGATTTCAGTTTGCGTGGCAATTTATACTCATCTTGCGGTTTATTTATTACAGGGTCAGCCATTGCATGAAGTTTGTTCACTTTGGATTTATAGGTACTCTTTGCGTTACTCAAATTCTTTGCAAAGTCTGCCTTATCTTTTTGCTTTTTGATGTCTTCCAGTTCATTAAGCAACATATCTGTTTGACTGATAACCTGTGCAACTATTGCCTGTGCCTTTTCGTGAGCGGCTTTCAATTCTTTATCCATTTGCGCTTGCAGTTTTTGTTTTTCTTGTTCTATTTGTTTTTTAATATATTCCGCTTGCTCTCTACTTGATTGTGCGGCTATTTGCTCACGTTCAAGCTCTTGACGTGTAGCTTCAAGTTTATCAACAACATCTTCAAAACGTATATTATCAGTAGAAATTAAATCTTGCGCCCTGTTTATTATGTCATCATTTAGTCCCAGTCTTTTACTGATTGCAAACGCATTACTTCTACCCGGCACACCGACAAGCAGTCTATACGTCGGTGAAAGTGTTGTAACATCAAATTCGCAAGAACCGTTTTCAACACCTTTTGTATTTAGCGCATACATTTTTATTTCGGCATAGTGAGTAGTTGCAACAACCATAGCTCCAACACTTCGAAATCTCTCAATAATTGAAATTGCAAGTGCCGCACCTTCGATTGGGTCTGTTCCCGCACCAAGCTCATCAACCAAAATCAAACTGTTATCATTCGCTTTTCCTACAATGGATATAATATTGGTTATGTGTGCCGAAAAAGTAGATAAGCTTTGTTCTATACTTTGCTCATCACCTATATCTGCAAGCACATTTTCAAATACATGTATAACACTGTCATCACCTGTCGGCAAAAGCATACCTGACTCTGCCATTAGTGTAAGAAGTCCCAGTGTCTTTAATGCAACTGTCTTACCACCTGTGTTGGGACCTGTTATTACAAGTGTATCAAAAGTTTCGCCCATTTCGATATTTATAGGCACTACTTTCTTTTTATCAATCAATGGGTGACGTGCTTTATTTAGTTTTATAATCTTATCTTTACTAATTATCGGAACAGTTGCGTTCATTTCATCTGCAAGTCTTGATTTTGCAAAGATGATATCAAGGTCAACAAGCGCATCAAAACCTGTATTTATTGTATGCGCCACAGCACCAACCATTTTGGAAAGTTCCAAAAGTATTCTGTCAATTTCCTGTTTTTCTTCATTTTCAAGTATTTTTATTTTGTTATTTGCCTCTACTACCGCCGTTGGCTCGATAAATACAGTTGCACCACTTGAAGATGCACCATGAATCAGTCCTTGTATTTCACTTCTGTTTTCACTCTTTACAGGAACAACAAATCTTCCGTCACGCATAGTTATAATGCTTTCTTGAAGGACTTTTGAGTATGCCGATGAACGAATTATACTGTCAAGTTTTTCACGAATGGACATATGTGCCTTACGTATCTTTGTACGTATTTCATTAAGTGTCGGTGAGGCTGTATCTGTAAGTTCTTCCTCATTTAGTATCGCCTTGTCAATAGTTTGTTCAAGTGACTTGTTCGGTATAAGGAAAAAGAACAGATCATCGACACTTGTTTCTTCTTCAATATTCTCTCGCCAACTTTTGATACTACGTATGCATTTTAGCGCTTTGCATACAGAGAGAAGTTCAGGAATGGAAAGTCTGCCGCCACGTGCGGCTCTGTCTACACTGTCACGACAATCGGATATGCCACCAAGAGACGGTGTACCGAATTTAATGGAATGTGTATTTATATCTTTTGTCATTTGTATTAAATGGCAAACTTCATCATAATCATCACTTGGCACTGTTTGCATTATTTTTTCAGCTGATGTTTTGCAAGATGCCTTATCAGATAAAAGTTTTAAAATTTTATCATACTCGAGTGATTTTAAATGTTTAATATCTGTCATACTATCTCCTTTTATTAATTTTTAAAAATGTAGTTACGAAAAATATATTTTCCATAAAATATGTGTAAGAGGTTATATATTAAATGAATAAGTAACCGTAAATTATTTGTTTGTTTCCATAACTGCTACCATATCTTCATAATATTTAAGTGCAGGCAACATTTTTTCTACCTGACAGAGCAAATATTTTCGTGAAACTTGATTTAAAACGGCAATAGCTTCGGGTGTAAGCGTAAAATTAAAAAGTTTTGATATATCACTGTACACTATATGACGCATAGCGGCAAATACACCACTAGGAACATTCATCATATTTTTTTTATCGGGACAACAATTATCACAGAGAATTATGCCCAAATTAGGCGAAAAATAAATTGTCTCTGTATTAAGATAACCACAACACTGACATGTAACAAGGTCGGGCATATAGCCACACAATGCCAAAAGCCTAAGTTCAAATAGCGGTTTTAACAGCGAACGACTGATTTTATCTTTTTCCAAAAAATACAAAGTATTCAATAACAGTCGTATATATGAGTCTTCACAGTCAAGCGGTGGCACTATTTCCAGTACCAGTTGACAAAAATATGTAGCAAGAGAAATTTTTAAAAAATCTTGTCGCAATCCGAAAAATATATTAATAACTTCCGCTTTGTCAATAAAACTTTTTTCGCCACGTGTGAATATTTGAAATTGGGAGTAGCAAAACATCTCTGTTGCGGCTATCATACCACTTTTGATTTTGGAAGCACCTTTTGCATAAGCATGTATGATACCTTTGTTTTCAGTAAGCAGAGTAAGTACTCTGTCATACTCATTTATTTTTCTTTCACAAATAACAACTGCATTTACAGACAAAAGCAAAACTCTATCCTCCCAATTAAAAGAATATCTACAAGATTACATTATACAATATATATAATAACTATTCAAGCAAATAAT
>JAHHTR010000106.1 GCA_020024515.1 Angelakisella sp. | reverse complement strand
TTATATGTTAATATTATACTGTGTTATTGAATATAAACTGTTTTTCTTTATCAAATAACACTTGTGTAATATTTTTTCCACACTAACTAATATTACACTATCCTCACTTTACATTTTAAAAAGCAAAAGCACGACAGTCCACACTTACTGTCGTGCTTTTGCTTTTTTTATATATTTTGTTTTCACAAAATAAAATATAATAAGAAGTAAAAACTTATATCACTACTTCTTCCTTATTTTGCTTATAATATTCATTCCTTGGAATATTGAATTTTATTACCGAAATTATGTAAATTTTGAGATGCTGTTTCTTTTGTTCTGTATCCTACATTATCAATAATCATAAATTGTTCGTACGAACTTACAGAAATATTTAAACCATCATTTTTTGTAATATTAAATATTACAGCTTGTCCGTTATACTTTTGATATGAATCATCTTCATTATAAATAACTACTGTTTTTAATAAATTTACCAATTCTGTAATTTCCTCTTCATTTAAATTATAGGTTTTATTTGGCGGTATAAGTTCCACAGAAACTTTTGAAGTATCAGAAAAAGATAAATCATCAAACAGTTTGTTTCCGATAAAAGATTTATTGATAAATAAAACGATTATAATAATTACTATGATTAAAAAAAATTAATATTTTTTAGTCTTCATATCTTATTATCTCCATTATAAATCTGCTTAAATATCAAATTTAATTTAATATTACAAATAAATATGTAGATTTTTAATTTTCCAATACTCGTTTGTACATATCAATATATTGTTTTGCACTGCTTTCCCATGAAAAATCGCTTTGCATAGACTTTTTAACGGCTTTTTCCCACTCTGGTTTATGTCTGTATAAATCTACTGCACGTATTACTGCGTCAAGCATATCGTGTGCATTATAGGTTTTGAATGTAAATCCGTTACCGTTTTCCCCACCAAGGTCTTTTATACTGTCACAAAGTCCGCCTGTTTCTCTTACTATCGGCAGTGTGCCATATTGTAAAGCTATCATTTGTGCAAGTCCACAAGGCTCACTCTTTGATGGCATCAAAAGAATATCGGAACTTGCATATATTTTCTTTGAAAGCGGCTGTGAAAATTCATTACGGAAAGCTACTTTTCCCTTATATTTTATTCCCATTTCATTAAAGAAACTTTCATATAAATAATCCCCTGTACCCAATATAACAAATTGTACATCTTGTGCCATTATGCCGTCAAAAATATATCGTACAAGATCAAGTCCTTTCATTGCAACAAGCCTTGATATAATACAAATTATAGGTTTATTTGGAACAATTTCAAGTCCCAAATCTCTTTGCAAACATTCTTTATTCTTTGCTTTTCCTTTTAAATTTTTTGCAGAGAATTTTTCATATATATTCGTGTCTTTCATGGGATTATGCACATCTGTATCTATACCGTTTAGTATACCGCAAAGTTTATATTGTTTTTCACGCAATATTCTGTCAAGTCCAAAGCCATACCAGCTATCAAGAATTTCGTGCGAATAAGTTGGGCTGACAGTTGTTATCATATCGGCTTGTTCTATCGCACCTTTCATCATATTTATATCTTTGTCATACTCAACCATTGATAGGTATCTATCCGGAATACCTGCAATATCTTTTGCAATTTGCAAATCAAATCTTCCTTGATATGCAATATTATGAATAGTAAATGTTGTTCTTACATAGCGAAGCTTTTCAACATTTCTGTAAAATATATTGAGAAATACAGGTATCATAGCTGTTTGCCAGTCATTACAGCTAATTATATCAGGGCAAAAGTCTATATTGACAAGCATTTCAAGTACTGCTTTTGAGAAAAACATAAACCTCTCCGCATCATCAAAATAACCATATATTGATGAACGTTTAAAGTAATACTCATTATCTAATAAATAGTATGTAACACCATCTAATTCATATTTAAACAATCCACAGTATTGATTTCGCCAACCAAGTGGCACATAAAAATATTTTATATATTCCGCTTTTTGTTTAAGTTCTTCTTTTATACCCGAATAAAAAGGAATTACAACACAGCACTCCATACCGTTTTTATTTAGTGCTTTCGGCAATGAACCTGCAACATCTGCAAGTCCGCCTGATGCAATAAAAGGTACTGCCTCACTGGCAACATATAATATTTTCATTTTTTTTACTCCTAACTATAATTTACACTTATACTTACCAAGCAAAATTTTCTTTAATATGATATCACAAATTTTACCTAATTTACCAACGTTCCATATTCTTTTTAAATTTTTCAGTATATACTTGCTTCAATTCATCGGAAGTTATGCCAAAGCACAGTAATACATCATTATAATACATAAGAACATCTGCTAACTCTTCAACAAGATTTTTTCTTATTTCTCTATTTCCGTTTGCGTTATTGTCACCGTTTTTCTTAATAATATCAATAACTTCTCATATTTCTCCTATCATCCACAAAAGTTTATTTTTTCCTGTCTTCGGTGATATCGGTTCCCACTTATGTCTATACTTATTTTGAAGAATTTTTTGCATTTCTTGCATCTCATCAATACTGAAATCTACCATTACCAAATTCTCCTTTAAATATGTCTGCCTTTTTCAACATAGATTGGATAGGTTATATATCCGCACAATTTTCTGTTCTGTCCTATTACAACATTTTTATCTGTAACAACATATTCCAAAGTTCCATTTTCAGAAACGTATGTATTTTGCATTACAATAGAATTTTCAACCACTGCCCCCTTTTCAATTTTAACGCCACGGAATATAATCGAATTTCTTACTGTTCCTTCTATTATACAACCGTCAGCTATCAAACTGTTTTTTACATCTGCATTAATCCCATATTTTGTTGGCACTTGGTCTCTTACTTTTGTATATATCGGTCTGTCTTTTTTAAACAATGAATCACGAACATTTTTATCAAGAAGTTGCATATTTGCTTCTATATAAGAATTCATATCTCTTACATTTAGTACAACACCTTTTACCTCGTAACAATAAACACATTTTTTATTCACTGCTCTTGGCAATATATCTTTTTCTATACTAAATCTGTTCTTCATCATAGCCTCTCTTGTCATCTGCAAAAGTTTATCTTTTTTAACTACCATTATATTACAATATTGCTTATTAAAAATATCTTGGTTTTCTTCTTTTTCTATATCAGATGTTATTGCTGTCAAGAAACCTTCTTCATCACAATTCAAATAAATTCTGTCCACATTAGACTTTTCTTTATTATTATTTTGTGAATAAACAACTGTTATTTCAGCATTTTTTGATATATGTTCATCTACCAAATCTTGCAAATCGATATTAAGGATTGTGCAACTATCAGAAAGCACAACATATTCGGCAGTGGAATTTTCAATATAATGTAGTGCACCATAAAGTGCCTCTATATTACCTCTGTATATTACGTTTGTAGATGTTGAATATGGAGGCAAGATAGAAAGTCCACCACATTTTCTCGATAAATCCCACTCTTTGCCTGAACCTACGTGGTCCATTAGTGAACGATAATTACTTTTTACTATAACACCGACTTCTGTTATTCCGCTGTTTACCATATTTGACAGTGTAAAGTCTATCAGTCTGTAACGACCTCCAAATGGTACAGATGCTGTTGTTCTGTTTATTGTCAAGCCGTGTATAAATTCATCGTGCATATTGGCAAATATTATACCTAACAAGCTTTTATTTGTCATAGTCATTTATCCTCCACATCATTTTCAAGTATTGTTTTTGGTGGTATAACAGCATTTTTACCTACCTTTACCCCTTCGGCTACTACTGTAATACCCCAATTTTCCAAATCATTTGAATTTTCGGGACATTCACCTATAATTGCATTTTCTTCTATCACAGTATTTTCGGCTATTATTGAATAACTAACTTTTGCACCTTTTTTAATAACAGCTCCGGGCATAACAATAGAATTTAATACAGTTGCATCTTCTTCAACAGTGACACCTGCAAATAGTACCGATAAATCCACATTTCCCTCTATACAACAGCCTTCTGTAACCATAGAGTCTATTACATTTGCGGTATCGGCAACATAATGTGGAGGTAATACAGGATTTCTTGCATATATCTTCCAAGTTTCGTCATATAAATCCATTGGTACACGTGGATTCAATAAATCCATATTTGCTTCCCATAGACTATCTATTGTACCAACATCCTTCCAGTATCCGTCAAATGGATATGCAAAAAGTCTTTCCCCACCACCAAGCATTTTCGGAATAATATTTTTACCGAAATCTTTTGATGACTTTGTATCTGCCTCATCGGAAATTAAGTACTCTTTCAGTTTTTTCCAATTAAATATGTAGATCCCCATTGATGCAAGCGTACTCTTTGGCTCTTTTGGTTTTTCTTCAAATTCATACACTGAGTAATCTTCATTGGTGTTCATTATACCAAATCTACTTGCTTCTTCCATTGGAACATCAAGTACAGCAATTGTACAATCCGCATTTTTCTCTTTGTGATATGAAAGCATTTTGTTATAATCCATTTTATATATATGGTCACCTGACAGTATAAGAACATATTCAGGATCATATCTCTCTATGAACTGTATATTTTGATAAATTGCATTAGCTGTTCCGCTATACCAGTCAGAACCTTTAATACTTTGATATGGTGGCAAAGTAAATACACCACCGTCTATTCTATCCAAATCCCATGGATGTCCGTTTCCTATATATTCATTTAGTATTAGCGGTTGATACTGTGTTAGTACACCAACTGTATCAATACCTGAATTTACACAGTTTGATAATGGAAAATCTATTATTCTATACTTTCCACCAAAAGGTACAGCAGGTTTTGCAAGTGCCTTTGTTAATGCATAAAGTCTGCTTCCTTGTCCACCAGCCAGTAACATCGCTAGCCATTCTTTCTTTTTAGCCATCAAAAAATACCTCCTCGTTTAATAAAATTTATTAAACATTCTTTACATATATACATAATATTTTTATTTACTTACTTTTTGGGACTTAACACTCTTTTTATCAATCTCTTTTTTAACTTCTTTTTTTGGTTTTTGTTTTTTCACATCTTTTTTTCTTCTTACTGAAAAATACATTACCGAAAGTGGTGGTATATCTATAACTATACCCTTATTATATTCACCACATACTGCACTTTTTACTCGTATTGTATCTTCTTTATGTTCTGATTTTCCACCAAATTCTTTCCAATCTGAATTTACATCTACTTTTAATGATGTTACGTCCCCCGGGAGTCCCAAAACATAATTTTCCCATTTAACAGGTGCAAAGTTCAGTATTACAGCTTTCTGTTCACCTTTTTCATTAGTACGCAAATACGAAAATATATTTCTTGTACTGTCATCGGCATTTAACCATCTAAAACCGTCCCAACTATCTTCGATTTCCCAAAACTCAGAATTATCTTTATAATATCTGTTAAGTGTTTTTACAAAATCTTTTGTTTTACGGTGACTTTCATAATCAAGCAATACCCAGTCAAGTTCTTGTGCATAGTTCCATTCAATAAACTGTCCAAACTCGCTACCCATAAATAATAATTTTTTACCTGGGAAACTCATCATATAGCCTAAAAATGTACGTAGTCCCGCAAATTTGTTTTCATAATCTCCCGGCATTTTGTTTAATAACGATGCTTTACCATGTACTACTTCATCGTGCGATATCGGTAATATAAAATTTTCAGAAAAAGCATAATACATACCAAATGTAAGTTTGTCATGATTAAAACTTCTAAAATATGGATCCATTGATGCATAAGTAAGAGAGTCGTTCATCCAACCCATATTCCATTTGAATGTAAAGCCTAAGCCACCAACATAATCCGGTTTTGTTACCATTGGCCAAGCAGTTGATTCTTCCGCTATCATCATTACACCTTTGTTTTCACTAAGTACTGCCTTGTTTATATTTTGTAGCAGTGCCACAGCTTCAAGATTCTCTCTGCCGCCATTTATGTTTGCTTGCCACTCACCATCACGTCTGCCATAATCAAGATATAGCATAGACGCAACAGCATCAACACGTATTCCGTCAATATGATATTCCTCTACCCAAAATACAGCACTTGATGTTAAAAAGCTGATTACTTCATTTCTGCCATAATCAAAAGCATATGTACCCCATTCTTTATGTTCGCCTTTTAATGGATTATCATATTCATAGCAACTTTTACCATCAAATTTTGCAAGTCCGTTAGCATCTTTCGGAAAGTGAGCAGGTACCCAATCCATAATTACACCTATACCTTTATTATGGAAAGTTTCAACAAAATATTTAAAATCATCAGGTGTACCAAATCGAGATGTAGGAGCAAAATAACCTGTAACTTGATATCCCCAGCTACCGTCAAACGGATATTCTGTAACAGGCATAATTTCTATATGTGTATAACCCATATCCAAAACATATTCTGAAAGTTCATCTGCAATTTGTCTGTAATTAAACGGCTCACCATTTGAATATGTTTTCCAAGACGCCAAATGCAGTTCGTATATATTAAGAGGTGAAGTTATAGGATTTGTTTGTTCTCGCTTCTCTATCCACTTTTTGTCACTCCATTTATAATTATCTATATTATAAATTTTTGAAGCATTATTCGGTCTTGTCTCTGTATGAAATGCATATGGATCACTTTTATCAAATGAGGCTCCGTTTTCTGTAAATATTCGATATTTGTAACTATCAAATACATTTACACCTGAAATCTCTATTTCATATATACCTTGTTCGGATATGCGGTTCATAATATGTGCACTACCACTCCAATTGTTAAAAGAACCCACAACAGCTACGCTTTTAGCATTTGGTGCCCAAACTCTGAAAACCACTGTGTCTTTATCAACAAAATTTGCACCCATATATTTATAACTATGTGAATTTGTGCCTTGATGGAATAAATATAATGGCAAATCTGTATTTTTTCTGTTAACCATTTTAGATCACTCTCCTCTCCTATATATTACCATATTACATTTATTTATTCAAGTAAAATTTGTATGAAATTAACACTAAATTATTTTTAATGTGTCAAAATATATAGAAAATGCACAATCATTGTAAAATTATAAAAATATGTCTTATATATTGTCTTTTTCAATAATATTTTATATTTTTT
>JAHHTR010000105.1 GCA_020024515.1 Angelakisella sp. | reverse complement strand
TTTCATTTATTGAATAAACTTTTGCCATTAATTTGTTTTCCGTTTTGTTGATAAAGTTTTTGATTGTTTTCATAGTTTTTTCCTCTTTCTTTTTTTAATTTTATTTATTTTTAAAAGGCTTTGCGCCTTTCAAAGCATATTGACATTCATTATGTATAATATCATTGGTAGCATACATAGAACGATCAGACATAACAGCAAAAGCATACTGTAACTTTTGATTTTGTTAGGTCTCTTTTGCAGTTCTTTTTTTGATTAACTCGTTCGCTTATTAAATGCGTTGGCGTATCTTTATGTACAGGCGATATTATTTTTATGTGTTTCTCAAATCCGTATTTGCTTTCGTTTTTGAGATAGCTTGCCTGTGTCTTTATAAATTCCGCTCCCTTAATATCCGGAGTAACAAGTTGCAGTTTGACGTCTGCCAATTCCAAAGCGAACAGAGTCGTTGCGTCATATATGGGATTGCTTTCGCAATCGAATATAATGTAATCAAAAGGTGTATCATTGATTATTTTGAAAAATTCAAAGATATTTTCTTTTTCAAATTCCCCATAAGTAAAAGGATTTTCACCGCTTGCCATAGCCATAATCCCTTATAACCGAAATGATTATACCGACAACTGTACTCATTATTATGATTTTAATTTCAGCTTTTCCTATTCCTTCTGTTAATTGCCATTCAACGGCAAAATTGTTTGGAACTGAGAATTTTTGTTTTTTCGTTTCGTTCATTTTTCCCCCTAAAAATATAAATATTTATATAAGGTATTGATAATTGAGACAACACATTCTGAAATGACTACAAAAACAATTATATTTTTGTTACGTTTCATAAGCGTGGGTTTTTGGTCATCGTCAATTACTGTTTCATGGATATTTATAATGATACGTAAAACAGCGCTTATTGGTATGATAATCTGTATAGCGACAAATAATTCGTTTAAACTGTCCATTGTCATCTACCTCTCATTAATCCTGCAACACTGCTTCCAAGTGAAACAGCCGACTGAATTTTGTACATACCGTTTCCTCCTCCGGTATTAACAAGCAGACTTTGCATTAAAGTCGGTCCGTTGATGGCGGCAAGGATAGCTCCTATTGCAAAAAGTATATTTTGATTTAAAATCAAGAGTAAAGACAGATTAAAACATATAACCTGTATGATCACTGTCAAAATATTCTGAATAATAAGTTTGGTTGTGGATTTGCAAAGACCGCCGTCACTGTCGATAAGTCCTATGCAAGACAGCGGATAAAACATTCGCAAAATAAACATTTCCACACTTCTTTGGAGAGCTTTAAACCAAAATACTATGATGCATATCAAATAGATTATGAGCAATAACAATAAAAAACCGATATTATAGCTCGACTTTAAAACCAATCTTAAAATATCAATAATATCTATATCGGGATTTGACAAAAACATAAGGGCGCAGACTTTATTTGTTGCCCACATAACAAAATCTGTACATTTTTCATAGATATAAGGAAATGCGCCTGCTGTAGACATAGACAAAACAATAGATACTATCATTTCTTTTGGGGAAACGTCCGCATCGCCGTCACGATAGAGTATGTATACATAGAACCCTTTTTGCACAACTTTAATTGCAAGAACAGAAGTGAGCAAAATATAGGTGAATTGATATACGGTGACAAAAGCATTGTTCTTGATTATATTTGAGACAAAATTTTCAAAATAAAAAATTTGCCGAGCTATTGCTTGCAATGTTCCTATATTGAGATTGTCAAACGCCGAATTAAGATATGACGCCAAAAAATCGTTGATTATTCCGTCCATAAATCCTCCAAAACTTACTTAAAGTATGCTGTAATTACATATATAAATCCAACAATTATTGTTATTCCGATTGCGGAATAGATTGAAATGACTATTCTTTTGTGCCATCGAGACCTTTCCTGTTCTTCTGACGCCGCATTTTGCCTCATAAAAAAATACATTGCCAAGCCTCCGCACGAGAGTACAGCTATCGGCGCGATTATTTTTATGGCGTCGTTCATTAAATTGATGAGTCCTGTTATAAATTTACTTTGAGCCAAATGATTTGTGTGTGGTGTTCCGTCAATATTAATGGCAAAAGCTGTTAATTGCAAACTGCAAAATATCCACAGTTTGATTAAAGCTTTGTTGATTTTATTAAGAAAACCTACTTTTTTTGTAAACAGGTTTTTCATCTTGTTTTGCTGATGTTTGCCAAATATCTTCATTTTCATTGTTTTTCGCATTTTTCTTTTCCTCGCTTTGTTTCAATTTTTCTATATATATTTTCCAAATATTCCATAATTCTATTTTATTTACAGTATTGACAGGTCTTTTATTGTTTCTCTCCTTTGTAATATTTATATTGTGTTCTTCATCACCCATACCATACAGGTCTTGAAATATGGTTTTACCTATATCGTAAACTTTCATCACAGCGGGTTTGTTTCTTGACAAAAGCAATATATATGGTCTTGACACACGTTTTATTTCGTCTGCCTTCAAAAGTGGTCTTGCCGTTAAACTGTAACCGGCGCTGTAATTATCGTTGAAACGTGTTGTATTCATACTTCCGCTGTTCGAATAGTTGGACGATTTGATAGTATAAGAACCTATCTTTTTTTCAATTTCCGATAGGGTTTCTTCGTTGTCGCTCTGAATATAAACCCAATTTTCACAGTTGTGACGTATTACCTTTGCAATATTGTCCCCATAAGTTTGATTAAGTTGTGGAAAATCTTGCAGAAATAAATTAAATCTCATATTTCGTCCGCCTGCTACGGTTAGTTTAACATCAAAATCGGGTATTTTGGTAAAGTTACCTATCTCATCGAGATTGTAGTTAATTCTGTTTGGCAGTCTTCCTCCCTCATTACGCGCAACTTCAACCATTTTTGCATAGTGCATTGACACAAAAAGACTTGCAAGAGGATAGTAAGTCTTTTTTTCATCGGGCAATATAATAAAAATTGCCTGTTTTTTATTACCGGTTTTTGTATATTCAAAGTCCGTACTTGATGTCATATTATATATATTGATGTCTGTAAACAGTCTTAATGTGGTCAACGCAGAAGTAAAAAAACTGCCCCTTGTCCTGCTTGGCGCGACATTAGCAATATCTATAAGAGCGTTAGCCGGATGGTTGTAATCTATCTCTTTAAGATATTCTTCAAGTGGCAGTTTATTGTTTACTGATGCACACATTTTACCTATAAAATGATATACGTTTGTCAGATTTTGATATTGCGGATTATTTCTGTTATCGTAAACAACGCATATTATTGCGCAGGCGATGACGGAACATTCACCGTTATTCCATATCTTCTCACCCTCTGCTTCTCCAACCAGCGCTGAAACAATGTCCCACGTTGCGCTTATTGCTTTTGGGATATTATCTTCATTTACATAGTCTATAACATCTTGCAAAAAGTTGAATTTATTGCTTTTTTGCGGTTCTACAAAGTCTATGCAAACCACTTCATAACCCATTTTTCTCAAAAAATCGGACGTATATATGTACAGCTCTCCTTTTGGGTCACTGCATACCAAACTTTCACCCGCCAACGCCTGTAAGCCTATCGATGGCAGTACTTCATATCTTGTTTTACCGGAACGTGTTGCGCCGATTACGAGCGTATGAGTGTCATTGCCTATGTAATGATATTTATTTTCATTTTCGTTTACAATAATTCCGGCGCTCTTTATTAATGGTTTTATGTTTTTGTTTGACTGAATTTCTTTTTGATAATCAGTAATTTCATCTATTGTAGGTAAAATAATACTTTCGAATACCTTGTCATACTCTTTTTCTTTCAAAAATTCAGCTGTGCCGTATTCTCCGTTGCCGGAAACCTCCGGAATAATTATCGTATCCGCTATTTTTCTTGTTTCAATTTTAATTCTGTGAATATGTTCTATTATAAAGATATATGCGATGAACATAATCGAGCAAAGTTCCCATATCATATACAGTCTTCTTCCATTTTCACTTAACGTATGCTTTATGAGTATTTCAAAGTCATATCCTATCAAAGTTTTATTTTTGATGAATCCGTCAAAATTCCCTATCAAAAATATGCCGACAATACTTAGCATAATAAGTATAAGCGCACCAGCTATTATTTTTTTATATATTTTTTTCAGTCCTATCACTCTCTTTCTTACCTATATTCTTACCTACATCTGCTTCAATGTATATTCTCGACCCTTTTGTTATATTTGCCATACCGCCCCTGTTGACATACTCTTTTGATATTTTTACATTGAACAGAATAGGTATAGCCGAAATGATATTGGAAAGTTCCTTTACTTCGTCCGACCGTCCCATTACTCTTATAGATATCATTCTTTCACCTCTTTTCATAAATAAAAAAAGCCAACCTGTATAGATTGACTTTTTTACTGCATATTAAATTTTAGCGTTCTAAATCATCATCTTGTTCATAAGAGTTTGTTGATTGCTTATAGTTATTATTTTGTCTGTTTTGGGAGAATTTTTGTTTTAATTCGTTAATCTCTCTTCTGTAACAGTTTGTTTTCATAAACAAGGTTTTGGTATTTTTCCAATAACTCTTTTAGATTATTGATAATATCTTTATCCTTTTCATTAAGAGCTTCATATCTGTCTTTTAAGATGCTTGACTCTTTTTCAATAGACATATAAATCTTTTCTGTGTTTTGTATTATCTCTTTTTGATTGTTGATTATATCTTTAATATTAAGCTTAATATCATTATGTTCCTTTGATGAATTGCTATGCTCTCTTGACAAATTTTTGTTTAACAATTTTTTCTGTTCATTTTCAAAGTCACAAACTTTGTTGGATAAATATTTATATTTATTGGGTAAATTTTCAAGTTTATTTGATAAACTTTTATTAAGATACATTTTAGCATCATCTATATTATCATTTATAGAATTTATTAGTTGTTTTTTTAATATTATCCCGATTATTAAAGAAACCAACATTGCTATACCTATGGTAGTTAATATTATATTAAACCAATACTCCAACATTTTACCACCTCTACTCTACAAAATTGTTATATTTTATAAATATGTCTTATTTCCCTCTTTCACCCACGATAACCCAGTCATCGAACAGAGTGCCTTTAATCAATATTTTAGGGGACTGACTGCCGGAACTCAAACGGAGCTCGCCGACCGGCGTCCAACAGTCGAGCATATCGAAGTGTATATAGTAGTCTTTGTTATCGGGAAACCATATCGGAGTGAAGTGTATGCGTTCCTCATACTCGTATCCACGCTTATCTTCATTCAGGTCTATTGCGTGCCTGTTCGTTTTAAATCTGAATATGCCTTTTCCTCTCTGCAAAAGTCGGTTATATGTCTCATACTCAAATTCGGGAAAAGTTGAATTGACATTTTGTACGTTCGTGCAAAATTCTTTTGCTCCCGAACCTGTTATTGTAGGCTTTACTTCGACGTTCACACCATATCCGCTCTTCATTCCGTAATAGCTGTTTCGTTTGTTGATTTCCCATTCTGTGTATACGCTGATATCGGGATATACTTTATATGCTCCCGATAAGCTTACATTGTAATCTTTCTTTTTATAGATAACGTATTTCCAATAACCCTCCTGAAAAGTTTTACCCTTGTCATCTCTTTTTAAATTTCCGTTTTGCCAAAGCAAATCAATATATTTGTGGTTTTTCTTTAATTCGTTTTTTGCTTTTTCCTTTTCCTCATCAGAATTGTTTACAATTTTACGTACAGTTACTTCTTCTTCAATTAATTTTCCGTCAGAATCATAGCTGTATTCGGTTTCAATCGTTGTTTCATATTTTGCCTTTATTTGCTTTAAGCCGCTATCCTTAAATTCCCACTGCGTCCAATATGCCATTGTTCTTTGATTTGGGTAATGCGGAACGTTGGTTATAGCCATAGGTTTCCAACCTTTTCTTGGCGCTTTGTCTTCACCGTTTGTATCAGGCGGTTCGTTTTCTTCAAGCTTTGTGACGTTTAAAACAATTTGATTTTCTTTTAAGGAAATGTTTTGACTACAGGTTATATTAACTGTCAACTGTTGAGCATTGCTTGGTGTTTTGTATTTCACAAACACAAGCTCTGTACAGTTTGCCGGTATAACGAATTTATCGGAAGTTAAGGTCTTGCCGTCAACTTCAAATTTTACCCATGCAGAATTTGAGTTTTGCTTATTGATACCTCTGTCAGAGCTGTTTTTGACTTCAACAGATAAATAAATTTCGGTATTTGTATGTGTGTCAATGGTTTTTATACCTGCGTGCGGAGGGTTTGGTGGAGGATTTGGCGGTTTTATTGAACCGTCACCGAAATTGACAGTGCCTATGCCCAACGAACTTTTTATCTGCGAGTTACTTACAAAACCGCTTGTAGTACCTGTCCAAGCCTTAAAACCTATGTCATCGTATTCAAGGAACATAGCGAGCGGTAAATTCTTGTGCGTAAGGTTACCTAAAACTTTTTTCAATTTACCCTTTGTCATAGTATCAAACATAGCCGTTTCAGTTGCAGTGAATGCGTATTTGACACCGCCGAAATTAAAGTATGCAACAGGTTCAATCATCAGCGTAACTTCACCGCTGATGAGCTTGTCGTAATCATAGTTCATTTTATCAGCTATAAATTGCAGTGAACCCTCACTGCAAAAATACTCCTTAACAGCTGATATATTGCTGTTTCCGTCAACTGATATTATCTTTGGAATAGGATTATCTACGATTACTTTTTCATACGTACTCATTGTAGGTAATAGTTTTTCACCATTTTTATAATCTATTTTATTTTTATTACCTGTACTTACAATATTACTGTAATCATTTGTTACATTGGTAAAATCAATACTTTCAGTCACAGCTGTGTTTGTTGTTCTGTCTACAACTGTTATCCTTACTGCTTCATCGTCAATATTCCACGAGTTCGAGCTTTCCGCCTGTTCCGTGTTTCCTCCTCCGCCCTCCATATTTCCGTCCGCTCCGTATACCGTATATGGCGGAAATATTGTCATGCTAAATATCAATAGATATACGATAACTTTTTTTATTCTTTTCTTCAAAGTTCTGCTCCTTTCAAAAAAATATATAAAAAAAGAGTAACCTTTCGATTACTCTTTTAAAAGATATATTATTAATTAATGTCCGATTATTTCGCCTGTTCCCATACCTGTTGCATAATCTGTTTTATTTCCATCTCCTTTACTTATCCAACCAAACCATTCATTGTATACTTCTTTTTCTCCTGTGTCGGGATTTACTCGCTCATCATTAGGCTTTGGCTTGTTGTTCTGTGGTTTTGGCTGTTGCGGTTTTTCTTCTTTTGGCTGTTCTGCCTGTGGTTTCGGTT
>JAHHTR010000104.1 GCA_020024515.1 Angelakisella sp. | reverse complement strand
TTTTTACATAAAAAAAGAAAAAGTCCGATAATATCAGACTTTTTCGACAGACTGAGGTAGATACATAGAAATACTATGTGTCTACCTTTTTAGTATCTTTTATTTAATTTTACTTCATAAGTTTACGTATAGTTTCCATTAAATCTGATATCACTTCTTCATCACCGTTTTTTATATCTTCTACAACACAAGTACGAAGATGTTGCTCCAATAATTCTTTATTAAAAGAATTGAGTGCCGACTGAATAGCTGATACTTGTATCAAAATATCTGTACAATACGCATCATTAAGCAACATTTTTTGTACTCCTCTAACTTGCCCCTCTATTCTCTTTAATCGATTATTAAGTGCTTTTATCTCATTTTCGGAACGATGTTTTGACTTATGAGAACAACAACATTTTTCACTCACAGTTTTTTCCCCCTAAGTCTCAATGCATTACTTACAACAAACAATGAGCTTATCGACATTGCAAGTCCGCCTATCATAGGTGAAAGTAAAATACCGAATGGATAAAGAATACCACAAGCAACAGGTATTCCAAGCACATTATAGAAAAATGCCCAGAATAGATTTTGTTTTATGTTTCTTATTGTGTAATTACTTAATTGTATTGCTTTGCACACATCGTCTAAATTATCTCGCATTAATACTATTTGTGCAGACTCTATTGCAATATCACTGCCATTACCTATTGCACAACCAATATCAGCCTGTGTAAGAGCAGGTGCGTCATTTATACCGTCACCTATCATCATTACCACCTTTCCTTCATCTTGCAAAGATTTTACAACATCTGCTTTTTGTGTTGGCAGGACTTCTGCAAAAACCATATCAACACCAACTTTTTGCGCAATCAAATTTGCAGTTTTTTGGTTGTCACCTGTAAGCATAACTGTCTTGATACCCATCTTTTTCAGTTTTTCTATTGTTTCAACAGCATCTTCTTTTATAGTATCAGCTATTGCGATAATGCTTATTACAATATTGTTTTTAGCAATAATTACAGGTGTTTTACCCTCGTTTGTTATTCTGTCTATATCTGCTTTTATGTTACTGATATCTATATTCTCTTTTTCAAACAATTTTATATTACCAATTAAAACTACTTCATTTGTCAAAAGTGTAGCTTTTAATCCCATACCGGATATTGTTTCAAAAGTTCTTGCAGTGTAATTTGCATCTAAATTTTTGCTTTCTGCCTCATTACAGATAGCTCTTGAAAGTGGGTGGTTCGATAATTTTTCCAAACTTGCGGATAACATCAAAATGCTGTTTTCATTTTCTCCGTTATAGGTAATTATATCTGTTACGATAGGTCTGCCTTGTGTGATAGTACCTGTCTTATCAAAAACAGCTACCTGTGTTTTGTGTGTTGTTTCCAAAACTTCACCATTGCGTATCAGTATACCCTTTGATGCACCCAATCCTGTTCCTACTATTATAGCAGTAGGCGTTGCAAGTCCCATAGCACATGGACATGCTATAACAAGTACAGATGTAAATATCTTTATTGCAAAAGAAAGCGGATATCCCAAAATTAACCACACAACAAAAGCAACTAATGCAATAACCATTACAATCGGAACAAATACTCCCGCCACTTTATCGGCAACTTTTGCAATAGGTGCTTTTTTACCTTGTGCGTCTTCAACAAATTTTATTATTTTTGCAAGCGCCGAATTTTTGTATTCTGCTGTTACTCTTACATAAAAAGTTCCGTCAAGTGAAACACTGCCACCGATAACTGCACTGTCAATAGTTTTCTCTATCGGCAAGCTTTCACCTGTTATCATAGCCTCATTTACACTTCCGCTGCCTTCTGTAACTATACCGTCAAGGGGTATTTTTGCCCCTGATTTAATTAGTAATATATCTCCTACTTTTACTTCTTTTGTTGGGACTTCCTTTTGCTCACCATTTGACATTATAACAATAGCTGTATCAGGTGAAAGCTGTATTAATTTTGTTATTGCACTCTTTGTCTTTTCTTTGCTGTTCTGCTCCATATACTTACCAACAAGCACAAGCGCAACAACTATACCCGCAGACTCGTAATATAAATTATGAACATTGTGCATATTATCTGTAATTAAAAACGTCATAATTATACTGTAAATAAACGATGCTGTTGCACTTACCGCAACAAGTGTGTCCATATTCGGATTGCCATAAAAAAGTGATTTATAACCATTAATAAAGAAATTTTTACCTATTATTAATATTGGTATTGTTATTAACAGTTGCAATAAAGCAAAGTTTACAGGGTGGGTATCCATGGAAAAAATATCTGGAACATAGATATTCTTAAACAGCATTTGTCCCATTGATATATACAAAAGTAAAACAGACATAATAACAGCAACTATCAGTTTCCACTTAAAATAATCTGTTTCTCCATTAATTTTTTCTACACTATCCGTTTTTTGAGTGCTGTCATCATCAATGTGTATATTTGCACCAAAACCCGCTTTTTCTATTTTCTTTGTAATCATTTCGGGTGTCACTTGATTTTCATCATAAGTAATTGTCAATCTATTCATAGGTAAGTTTACCTCACTTGTCTCTACTCCAGATAGTTTTTGTGTAACTTTTTCAACTGCGGTAGAACATGCCGCACAGTGCATTCCTGTAATATCATATATTTCTGTCTTCATTTTTACCTCCTTATTACACCCTTATATAAATATACCCCAGTAGGGTATATTTATATTACCACATTATATATATTTGTCAATAGGTAAATGTATAGTATTACTAAATAATACGAATTTTATAAATATTGACATTATTTTGAATAACTTATATAATATTCTCAGCACAGTAAAATTTAACTAAACAAAAATGAAAGAGTGAGCAAATTGAAAGTAACTGCTGTAATACCCACTTTAAATCCCAATGAAAAGATTTTAAAAGTCGTATCAGAATTAAAAGAAACCGATTTTGAAAAAATTATTGTTGTAAATGACGGCAGTAATTCGGATTGTAACTATATTTTTCAAAAATTGGAAAGCGAATACGGCTGTGTTATACTAACGCATCAAAAAAACTTTGGCAAAGGCAAGGGTATAAAAACCGCAATGGCATATTTTCTTGAAAATCCTTGTGACAATGTGGGGATTATAACACTTGATGATGACGGACAACACACAATAAAAGATGTTGTAAATTGTGCAAATGCACTTCTAAATAATATAGATAAACTTATTTTGGGCACACGAAATTTTAACAGTCCAAATGTTCCTTTTAAAAGTAAATGTGGCAATAAAATAACATCAAAAATCTTTCAATTTGCATGTGGACTGAAAATTAGTGATACACAAACAGGTCTGCGCGCTATGTCAGAAAATTTAATAAAAATCTTTATCAGCACCGTCGGAGACAGATTTGAGTATGAAACAAATATGTTGATTGACTGTAAAGAAAATAATATTAAAATTAAAGAAGTTCTTATAGATACTGTATATATTGAAGGAAACAAGGCAACACATTTTCATCCATTACGTGACTCATATATGATATACAAACGACTTCTTAAATTTATATTTTCTTCGGGAATATCATTTTTAATCGATATTCTTCTATTTACTCTTTTGATGTATCTATTGCCTATTTCTTCAACAGCTACTAAAATCCTTACATCAACTGTTATTGCCAGAATTTCTTCCTCACTGTTTAACTTTTTTGCCAATAAAAATTTAGTATTCAATAACAATAATAATTTACCGAAAACAATAGCAAAATACTATACATTATGTATAATACAAATGCTTGTATCTTCACTGTTAGTAAGCGGAATTTCATTTTTATGTACTTCTTCATTAGCTACTCTTTGGAAAATCCTTGTTGATATTTTCTTATTTTTTTGCAGTTATAAAATTCAAGATAAATGGGTATTCTCAAAGAAAGATAAAAAAACTAATATGAAAAGAATTATAAAGGGCATATACCACACTGTACTCAGCATTATTTTTACTGCATTATGTTGTCTTATACTGATTACTTCATTGGTAACAACTGTTTTCTTTGGACCTTCGCAAGAATATAAAAATTTGCTTGTTAATACTTTTATGGAAACTAGCGCATTAAAATTTATACCAAATATATATTTTTCAAAAGATAAAATAAAAGAAATGACTGTCGGTAATCAAAAACAAATTAATGCATATATTGATTCTATGAACAATACAAAAATAGATATTAACCCAAAAGATAATATTTCTGATAAAGAAAAATCTGACATAATTATTGAAAACGTAACAGGCAGTACATATATGGGTAAAATTATGATAATAAAAGACCCATCGAGAATATCTCTGTACACAATTCCTGAATTTTCCCATAAAAGTCGCGGTAAACTTCTCAGCGAAGTACAAAAAGAACTAAATGTTACAGCTGCCTTTAATGGTGGCGCTTTCTTTGATGAAAACGGTTTTGGTACAGGTGGTATGCCCAAAGGTATAGTTATTGCCAACGGAAAATTGTTAAGCAATACTGCTTCGGAATATACAACATTAATCGGGTTTGATAAAGAAAACCGATTGGTTTGCGAAAATATAACAGCAGAGCAAGCATTAAAAATAGGAGTACGAGATGCTGTAACATTTGGGCCGGTACTACTAAAAAACGGAGAAAAAGTACCACAACTTGGTTCAGGTGGCGGACTAAACCCACGAACAGCGATAGGACAGCGTGCCGATGGTACGATACTTATACTTGTAATTGATGGCAGACAACCACATAGTCTTGGCGCTACTTTTAACGACCTGGCACAGATTATGCTTGAATATGGAGCGGTAACTGCCGGTAACCTAGACGGCGGATCTTCATCAATGCTTTTCCACAATGGAAAAATGATAAATTCTTTATCTTCGGCAGTTGGTGAACGTCCTATTCCTACTGCATTTATCATAAAATAATTATCTTGAAAGGATTTAATTATGCTAGAAAGTAACAATAAAAGTGAGAGTGGAAGCAATAGAAACTATCATAAAAAAATATTCACTTTTGCACGAATTTGGCTAATTATATTTGTTATTGTGCTTATTATTTCTGCTTTTCTTTCAATCAGCCTATGGAAATATCTTGCAGAAAACGAAGAATATTCACCGCAAAAAATCAATGATACTGTACTGAGTTACTACAAAACCAAAAACATTGAAAGAATAGCAGAACTATCACAAGACTATATAGATACCCTACCCTATCCGAATTTATTTTGCCATAACATAGCTGATATTATTAAAGCAGATAAGATTTTCTCCTATGAAACAAATTCAAACGGTAACGAAATAGAATATGCCATCATAAATGACAATAAAAAAATATCTAAACTCACATTACAAAAAAACGGTAATAAAAGTAAATATAATTTTGATGAATATATAATAAAAAGTCTTGAACACTTCCCTATATATACATATAATATTACCGCACCGGAAAATTGCGATATTGTTATTGATAACATAAGTATTAATAAAAAAAATAATTCAAACACTATATATTCCGAAACAGCCTTTGAGATACTAAAAGAGCCTGTTTATAACACAATTCAATATAAAATTGAAACATTTGCGCCTATAAATAGTATTTATGCGATCAACAGTGATGAACAAATGTGTGATATTATATGGGGAGAAGGTAAATTTGACATAAAAATAAAGCACCCCATACCACAAGATATAAATAATGATATTATTCGTTTAACAGAAGATTTTATCAAAAACTATATGCCATATATCTCAGGTAGAAGTATTAAAGGACAAAAAACTTTATCATATATATACCCACAAACAGAATTATATAAAACTTTGGCTTCTTTTACCAATAAATGGGGTGAAGTATATAATACATCTGAATTTGAAAATATTAAAATAGATAATTTCACAATGTATTCACCAAAATCATATAGCTGTGATGCGTCAGCTGAATATCACATTGTTGCATATAACGGAATAGAAAAAATTTTTCGATTTAATTACAGGTTATACTGGGCGCAACACAATAATACTTGGAAAATCATAAGTATGAAACACATATAAAAATTAAATACAGGAGGGTTTTATTATAAAAAGAATACTTCTTTTCGTGGTATTTATATTATCTATAACTTTTACAGCATTTGCACAAGAAAATAGTGCTGAATTAATAAATATTAAAATAAATTCTGTTGATAATAATGTTATTTCAAAAATTACAGATAATAATATTTATACTTACCATAACTTTGATAATACAGATAATTTGGAAATAAATTCTGATAGCAACAATATAAAATATATATATATTTTATGGAATAAGCCTCCTAAAACATATACTATTGAATTTAATAATCAAAAAATTATTTGTGGTGAAAATGGTTTTTTACATGAGCTGATAAAACTTGATAATACTGCTGACTATATTAATATTACACAACTCAAAAAAAATTCTATTGCAGATATATTTTTTTACAGTGACGGTAAATTACCCAAAGATGTACAAAATTGGCAAAAACCATATTCAAGATGTGATATTTTAGCCTTTCCAACACATTCTGATGATGATACATTATATATGGGAGCATTAATATCCGAATATGCCGGACGTGGAAAAAAAATACAAATCGCATATATGACAAACCACTGGAACACTGTTGACCGACCACATGAATTATTAAACGGACTATGGGAGATGGGCGTATGTGCCTACCCTATTATCCCTGATTTCCCCGATTTATATACACGCAGTTTGGAACATGCAAAAATACTATACAATACACAGGACTTACTGAATTATCAAATAGAAACTATACGCCGTACAAAACCATTGATTATTATCGGACATGATGAAAATGGCGAATATGGACACGGTGTGCATATTTTAAACACACTTTTACTAAAAGATGCAATTGTTATGGCAAATGATAAAACCAAACATACCGAATCATTTAATAAATATGGAAATCACTTGGTTCTAAAAACATATTTTCACTTATACCCCAAAAATCAAATTATACTTGATGTACACAAAAAATATGATTTTTTAAATGACTTATCACCATACGAGGTTGCCAAAAATGGATTTAGCAAACATTTATCACAACATCATTGGGATTTAGCTGTACTTGATTATGGCACTGCCGATTGTCGTCTATTTGGGCTATATAAATCTGAAATAGGATATGAATTTAAAACAAATGATATTTTTGAGAATCTTTATTTTAATATAAGCAAAAGATATAAAAATTTTGTTGTGTGTTAATTTTTTTATAGTAAATTTAATTATTTAAAAAAAATTAATAAAAAGATTAAAAAAAGCTTGACAATTAAAATAATTAATGTTATACTAAGAGAGCAATGAGTGGTACACAATAAAATACCGCGGGATGGAGCAGCTCGGTAGCTCGTCGGGCTCATAACCCGAAGGTCGTAGGTTCAAATCCTGCTCCCGC
>JAHHTR010000103.1 GCA_020024515.1 Angelakisella sp. | reverse complement strand
GGATATTAATGTAATTTAAGTGAATACAAAATTGATAAATGCGATAAGTTAGGCATACTGTTATAAGTATGATTTATGGAGAATTTATATGATTAAAAAATACCAAAAAACATTTAATGCGATAAATGTAATATCAGATTATGTATTGATTTTTTTATCGTATGTAATAGCCGGATTTATTCGTGTAGGATTTATGTATGGTGATAATCCAAATTTAGGTCTTGCTTTCAATAAAAAATATTTGTCGTTAATTGCTATTTTTTCGTGCTTTTTAATAATAACTTATGCGTTTACAAAATTATATAGGTCACAAAGAGTTCTGCAATTAGCAAAAGAAGTGGTGCTTATAATTTTTGTAAATACCATATGTTTTTTAATGCTTGCAAGTCTTTTATATATACTACGTTATACTGATTTTTCACGTTTGATGTTATTTATATTTTATTGTATATCAACGACTGTGATTGTAACTAAACGTATTGTGTTACGTATGATACTGAGATATTACAGAAAAAAAGGTTATAATATAAAGCATATTGTTATTGTCGGAAATGGACATCTTGCATTTGAATACAAAAAATCTGTTGAAAAAGAAACACATTTGGGATTTAAAATAGCCGGATATGTTTCCAAAGTAAGTAAAGAAAATTTGGGAAAGCAACTGGGGTCGTATGAAAATTTGAATGAAATACTTGAAAATAACGAAGTTGATGAAGTAGTTATAGCACTTGAACCACATGAAAATATATATATGGAAATGGTAATTTCAGCTTGTGAAAAACAAGGTGTACGCACAAATATAATACCTTTTTATAATGATTATATACCTTCTCACCCATCTGTTTATGTAGTAGGCAATACAAAGCTTATAAATATTCGTTCAATACCTCTTGATAATCCATTTAATGCTTTTTATAAAAGAGTATTTGACATAGTGGTAAGTTTAGTGGCAATTATATTGACATCACCACTTATGCTGATAATAGCAATAGGTGTAAAACTATCAAGTCCGGGACCTATTTTATTTAAACAAAAAAGAATAGGTCTTAATAAAAAGCCATTTACTATGTATAAGTTTCGCAGTATGCGAATAACAGATAAAGAAAACACAGCATGGACAACAGACAATGACCCACGTAAAACAAAGTTTGGTGCATTAATCAGAAAATATAGTTGTGATGAATTACCACAACTTTTTAATGTGCTTTTTAATTCTATGAGTATTGTCGGACCACGTCCCGAGATACCTCATCATGTTGAACATTTTAAGGAAGAAATACCACTATATTTGGTACGTCAGCAGGTGCGTCCAGGTATAACAGGTTGGGCACAGGTAAATGGTTTGCGTGGAGATACAAGTATAGAGGATAGAATAAAATACGATATTTGGTACATAGAAAATTGGACATGGTTACTTGATATAAAAATTTTGTTTATGACAATTTTTGGTGGAATGTCAAACAAAGAACAATTAGTTATAGCAGAGAAAAAAGATAAAACAACAGAAGTTGAAGAAGTTTGATTTAGAGTTTATCTTTTATCAGTGCGAAAAATATAAGCTTAATAAAAAAATTATGGCATAACAATAACCCCTTTATGTGTAGCATGAAAAAGTAATGTGGTTAAAAACTTTTCGTAGCGCTCATAAAAGGGTTATTTATTGTATAATTCAGTTATTGCAAAGCAGTTTATATATGTATATTTACAAAAAACATACATAATTTGTAAATATATGAACAAAAATGACAAATGATAAACTTTAATTTTTATTGCTAGAAGAAAAGCTTATTACTTGTCATTTATATAAAACATAACATAGGCAATGATATTTTTAATACGTGTGCCTATGTTTATATGTATATATTTAAATTTTATTCTTGTTCTACCTTATTTAAATCTGAGAAGTAATGTGCATACACTGTAAATATATCTTTTCCCATACGGCGAATATTACCGTATAGATGCTGTCTGATAAGCGGAACGATATTGTCAATATCGGCATTTTCGATTGTTTCCAGTATTTTTCTATGTTCTTCCACTATTTCGGCAATGCTGTCATATCTGTCAATGTCCATCATTCTAAAACGTTGATAGTCTGTTTTATCATTTTGGAGAGTATCAAATAAATACATCTTTCTCATAGACTTAAACCAGATTTTGTGCATTTCACTATCTAATTCGGAAAACTTTTTAATGTCACAATCTTCTTCATTTGCGTATTGCTCAAATTGTTCAAAAGCAAATCTTACACGTTCAATATCTGCCGGTGTTGCTATCATAATGAAGTCTTTTAAAATCATACTTTCAACAGCCACACGTTGATAGATTAATTGATTAATAATATCAAAATTTAATAATTTAACAAAAGCACCTTTGTATGGACGAATTTCCAATAGACTATTTTCTTGTAATCTTTGTAAAACTGTCCTTACAGGTGTTCTGGAAACTGAAAAACGATTACACAACATATTTTCGTTTAAAACTTCTCCGGGTTCGATTTTAAGTGTAAGTATTTCATTTTCTATAATGTCATAGATTTGCTCACAAGAATATGTCTCCATAATTTGTCCCCCATTCTATAATTGTGTATACAATTATAATTAATATATTCTGATTATAAAATATGTTCTCTATAAAGTCAACTAAAAAATACCTTTTTTATGAGTTTTATTTATATTTATTAGATAGTCTTTAACAGTTTAACATACAAAGTATGTATTTAATAAATTAAATCACAACAAGTTTTGATTTTTAAAATTATAGTAACTGTAAAATTGCATAAATTTTTCTAATGAAATTTTGTATACAAATATAGTTAAATTTATTTGAAATCTATTGCAAAATGAAAATGTACGTGTTATAATGTGTATACAAGTACAGATTAAGGAGGAACTGATTGTGTCAATGAAAATAGAAATTCTTAATGAAGAAAATGAAATTAAATCTTTTGCAGAAGGCGAAAAGAAAGTTGAGCTTTTTTATAATGCGGAGTATATAGAGGGCGATATAATAAAGCTGACAACTGATGAACCCAAGTTCTTGATAGTGGAACTTGAAGACAGTTTTGCACCTACTTTTGCTTATTGCACAGGTGAATACATTTTGCCTATACCTTTTGCTGAAAATAAAGTCAGCTATTCTCCAAAATGTTTTACTTTTGACAGACATCTTTTGACTGTCAGAACTGCAACAGAAGCTGAAATAGCACAAAGAAAAAATTTGTGTCTAAATGTATATGACCATCACAAAAACAACGGACTTTTCCCACATTCATTTGCAAATGTTGAGACACGTAACGAAGCAGTATTTGCATCAAGAAATGCAATAGATGGTGTTTATGCAAACTGCAATCACGGTGCATATCCTTATCAAAGCTGGGGTATCAATCGCCAAGACGATGCAGAGATAACAATAGATTTCGGCAGAAAAGTTGATATTGATGAAGTGGTTATAACAAACCGTGCAGATTTTCCACACGATAACTGGTGGCACAAAGCTACGCTTAAATTCTCTGACGGCACACAAGAAACAGTTGATTTCATCAAAACGGCAGAACGTCAACATTTCAATATAGTAAAAAAAGGAATTACAACTATCACTATGTGCGAAATGAAAAAAGATGAAAATGATCCTTCGCCATTCCCAGCCCTCACACAAATAGAAGCATGGGGAACAGAGGTTAAATAAGTTTAAAATGTAAATTTTATATAAAAACATTTTTTTAAGGAGATACTAATATGGATATTCGTTATTCAGCAAATCAAAAAGATTTCAAACGTTATACAACAGAAGAAGTAAGAAATGAATTTCTAATAGAAAATTTGTATGTTGCCAACGAAGTTGTAGCAGTTTACAGTCACGTTGACAGAATGGTTACTTTGGGTTGTATGCCAACAACAGAGACAGTAAGCATTGATAAAGGCATTGATGTTTGGGCAAACTTCGGTACAAACTTCTTCCTAGAAAGACGTGAAGTAGGTATGTTCAATATCGGCGGCGCAGGTAAAGTTACAGTTGACGGTATTGTTTATGAACTAGGCTACAAAGACTGTCTATACATTACACGTGGCGCAAAAGAAGTTACTTTCACAAGTGACGATGCAAATAACCCTGCAAAATTCTATATGGTTTCTGCTCCTGCTCATTGCAGCTATGAGACAAAACTAATCAAAATAGAAGATGCTGCTAAAAAACCTCTTGGTTCTATGGAAACATCAAACAAACGTGTAATCAACCAATTTATACACCCTGATGTACTAAAAACTTGTCAACTATCAATGGGTATGACTGTACTAGAACCGGGTAGTGTATGGAACACAATGCCTTGCCACACACATGAAAGAAGAATGGAAATATATACATACTTTGAAATTCCTGAAAACAATGTTGTATTCCACATGATGGGTGAAGGTAACGAAACACGTCACATTGTAATGCAAAATGAACAAGCTGTTATAAGCCCATCATGGAGCATACACGCAGGTGCGGGTACATCTAACTACACATTTATTTGGGCAATGGGTGGCGAAAATCAAGCATTTGATGATATGGATGCTATCGCAACAACAGACCTTAAATAATAAATTATTAAAATAATAGAAATAAAAAGGAGAATAGAAAAATGGCTAATTTTTCACTTGAAAATAAAATTGCTTGGGTAACAGGCGCATCTTACGGTATTGGTTTTGCTATTGCTAAGGCTTATGCAAACGCAGGTGCTACAATCGTATTTAACGATATTAACGAAGAACTTGTAGCAAAAGGTATGGAAGCATACAAAGCTGAGGGTATCAACGCTCATGGTTATGTATGTGACGTTACAGACGAAGATGCTATAAACGCTCTTGTAGAGAGAATAGAAAAAGAAGTTGGCATTGTAGATATACTTGTAAATAATGCAGGTATTATCAGACGTGTACCAATGACAGAGATGAGTGCTGCTGATTTCCGTAAAGTTATTGATATCGACCTAAATGCACCATTTATCTGTGCAAAAGCTGTTATTCCATCAATGATCAAAAAAGGTCACGGTAAAATCATTAACATTTGTTCAATGATGAGTGAGCTAGGTCGTGAAACAGTTTCTGCTTATGCCGCTGCAAAAGGCGGTCTAAAAATGCTTACAAAGAATATTGCATCAGAGTACGGTGAATTCAATATTCAATGTAACGGTATAGGACCTGGTTACATTGCAACACCACAAACAGCTCCTCTACGTGAGACTCAACCAGATGGCAGCCGTCACCCATTCGACAGCTTCATCATTGCAAAAACTCCTGCCGCTCGTTGGGGTACACCGGAAGATTTGGAAGGCCCAGCTGTATTCCTTGCAAGTGATGCTTCTGACTTTGTAAACGGTCATATCCTATATGTTGACGGTGGTATACTTGCATATATCGGTAAACAACCACAATAATAAAAAATAATCCCTATTAATAAGGGCATTAAAATAACAAGTAATTTTAAAACTACTTAGAGAAAAGGGAGAATATAATAATTCTCCCTTTTTTGCAAAAATAAATAGGAGTGTTAAACTATGGCTAAAAAATTATTATTGATAGGCGAACCAATGGGGTTATTTATTGCACAAAATACAGGCAAGCTGGAAGATGCAGAAGGCTTTTCTATGGCAGTAGCAGGTGCTGAGTTTAACGTTGCCGTTGGTATAAAGAGACTTGGTCAAGATGTTTCTTATCTTACAAAACTCGGTAATGACCCATTTGGTAAAAGAATAGTAAAAACAATGCAAACAAATGGGATATCAACTGATGATATACTATATTCAGCAGATAAAAACACAGGATTTATGCTAAAATCTATGGTAGAAAACGGTGACCCTGATATATTCTATTTCCGCAAAGGTTCAGCAGCATCTACTCTTTGTGTAAACGATATTGAAAACATTGATTTCAGTGAGTATGACTTTATTCACCTTACAGGTATATTCCCTGCACTTAACGAAAATACTCGTGAGGCTTGCATATTTATTGCAGACAGTGCAAAAAAACACAATATACCACTATCTTTTGATCCAAACCTACGTCCACAACTATGGTCATCACAAGATAAAATGGTAGAGTTTATGAATGCTATGGCTACTAAATGTGATATTTTCCTTCCGGGTATAGAGGAATCAAAGATTTTGATAGGTGAAAGTGAACCTGAAAAAATAGCTGTAAAATATCTTGAAATGGGAGTAAAAACAGTTATAATTAAATTAGGTGAAAAAGGTGCTTATTACAAAACAGCTAATGAAGAAGGCTATGTAGATGGATTTAAAATAGATAAAGTAATAGATACAGTCGGTGCAGGCGATGGCTTTGCTGTTGGTGTAATATCAGCTATGCGTGAGAATTTGTCCACAAAAGAATGTGTAAGACGTGGCGCTGCGATAGGTGCTGTTCAGGTTACACATAAGAGTGATAACGAAGGATTGCCAACAAGAACAGAACTTGAAATGTTTATGAATGGTGATAAAAATTGGAGGGAAAGCAAATGATGACAGAAAATATCCACAATATAGGCATAGTACCTGTTGTTGTAATAAATAACGAGGAAAGTGCAGTAGGACTTGCAAAAGCACTTGTAAAAGGCGGACTGCCAACAGCTGAGGTTACATACAGAACAGCTGCAGCAGAAGGAGCTATAAAAAGAATGGTTGCAGAAGTGCCTGAAATAATAGTAGGTGCAGGAACAATCACATCAGTTGAGATGGCACAAAGTGCGGTAAATGCCGGTGCAAAATATCTTGTAAGCCCCGGCTTTAATCCAAAAGTTGTTCAGTGGTGTCTTGATAATAATGTTACAATATTTCCGGGTGTAACATCTCCTACACAAATTGAACAAGCTATGGAAATGGGACTTGAAACAGTTAAATTCTTCCCAGCAGAAGCAGCAGGCGGGATACCAATGCTAAAATCTTTTTCTTCACCATACAGCAAAATTAAATTTATGCCAACAGGTGGTATATCAGAAAATAATGTTAATGACTACCTAAAATTAAAGAATGTAATCGCTTGCGGTGGTAGTTGGATTTGTCCATCTGACCTTATTGATAATGGCGAGTTTGACAAAATAGAAGAATTTTGTAAAAAAGCAGTTGCAAAAATGCATGGTTTTAAGCTACTTCATGTAGGCGTAAACTCAAAAGATGAACAAGAGGCTGAAAATACAGCAAAAATGTTCTCTATAATGTTCAACTTACCAATATCAGATAAAGGTGCTGCGCTTTTTGCGGGAGATATGGTTGAAATCGTTAAAAAACCTTTTCTTGGCAAAAACGGTCATATTGCAATTGGTGTAAATGATATGTCACGTGCGGTTGCATACTTTGAAGCAAATGGCTTTAAGTTTAGAGAAGAAGGCTATGTTCCTAATATAGCAATATACTTTGAACAAGAAATCGGTGGTTTTGCCATACACCTAAGACAACTTTAATATAATTTAAACATATAAAAAAACAGTGAATAGAAGATATATTCTGTTAAGGTAACTTACAGATTGAACTGCTCCAATTTGTGCGGACAGTACAAAAAGAACCTCTTATGGTATGGA
>JAHHTR010000102.1 GCA_020024515.1 Angelakisella sp. | reverse complement strand
TTATTTCCATATTTTTATTTTACAACATAAAAATTTTTTTGTCAATTAGTGTTAATCGGTCCTAATTTTAATTGTTGAAACTTTCAAATCGACGATTATGTGGGAATTCAGTTTTCAGAATTTTATAAGTTTCTTCTGCAACTGCATTATTGTATGAGAAGCCCTTTTTACTTAATGATTTTTTTATTTCAAAAGTACTTAGTGCGTATCTGAAAACTGCAAAATAGAAAAATTATTCCCCACCACCCATACAAGAAGTCCCGCAAAGTGGGAGAATAAAACCGTGTTTAATACAATCCTATGGCTTACACAGAGTGGTTCGGTTGGGAACAAGTAATGATGTAAAGAACACAAAAATTCATGCGCCCGTTGACGGACTTGGAAATCCGATACCTTTTTTGCTGTCAGAAGGGTTGGCACATGACAATAAAATGGCATTCTTTTGTTGCAAACAACAAATATCAAAGGAAACCATATTTTTGTGGATCGTGCCTATGAAAGTGTGAAAATTCGTATTTATATCATAGGACAAAATGCGAAAGAACCACGGTCGGTAGATTGGTGTTTATACAAAGAAAGACATTTGGTTGAATGCTTTTTAAACAAGTTCAAACTTGCTTATCTTTTTTATATTTATTGCGGCTGTTTCTGTTTTGTTAAAATGACTGACATTCCAGACTTTTCAGATATGCACGAATAAAATAATATATTTTTTAAAATTTATGTAACAAAACAATAAATTATATATTGATTTTTTAAAAAAATTATGATAATCTACAAATAGGATTGATAAATGTTGAATATTAAAATTCATATTTGGGAGGAAAAAGATTTTATGCATAAAAGTTTGACGAAATTATTATCTTTGACTTTGTCGTTAATAATGATTATACAAGTGATATCTTCCTCGGCTTATGCCTATTTGCAAATGGGTGTAAGTAACATCGAACCGCCACATATTGGCGACAGCAACATAACAGTACCTTCAAAAGATTTTGAACTTGTGAAAATTGGCGATAAAGTCTATGGTGATGAATCGTTTGAGTTAGAGACAAAAGGTATTAAGGGAAAGGTTACTTATACTAGTTCCGATCCATCAGTTGTCAGTATAGATAACAATACCGCAACAATATTAAAAGCAGGTACTGTAACTATTACAGCTACAAGAGCAAGTGATGAAATTTTTGGCGAATTGATTTCGTCGGAAACTTTTACAGTGAACAAAAAACCTATTACTGTAAAAGCAAACGATACGTATATGTATGACATCTCTACAGAAAGCCTTAAAATTGACAAAGATTCCATTTTATCAGATGGTTTTTTAAGTGAAGAAGACAAACTGGAATTTATATTACTTCTAAAAATCGTATATGAAGAAAACAGTATAGTACTGAATATGGTACAGGAAAGTGAAAAGTATGAACCTACCTTGATAAACGGTAAAATTAACATACTGTCTCCGGCTCATACTATACCATTAAATGATGTTGTTGATACGACAAGTATTTGGGTAACAATGTCGAAAGATGTAGAACTTACTTCATCAATAAATGATACTTCGTTTGTAATATATGATAAAATAAGTTCTGCCGATAAAATCAATATAGATAAACATATTGAAGAGATAACAGAGTCAGATAAGAAAGATATTATAAAAACAAACAGTGAGTATTTTGAATTATCTTTGGTAGACAAAAAAAGCTATAAAAAAGTTGATATTGTAAATGGTAATATTACTGTATTTTTACCATATCCAAAAGGAGCAGACTTTTCATCCGATTTGGTATTAATGCACATTAAACCTGATAACACGGTGGAGTATCCTGTGATTAATAAAATTCAAAATGGATTTATGTTTAATGTAGATTCATTAAGTCCGTTTGTTTTGGGTTGGAAGATTGGTAATAACCGTTACAATTATGTAAATTCCCAAAGATATACCGCATTGTATCCTGACCCTGACAATAACAAAATAAAATTTATTGTTAAGGCGGATAATTATAAATATGCTTATGTTAGGGGAAATTTCACTTCTAAACCATGGGAAATTGAGCAAAAATACAAATTGACTTGGGTAGAAGATCCAAATGATAAAGTTTGGAAGATGATGGCAGATATTGATATGGGTGATTTGCCATCAGGGGAATATGAATATAAATATTATTTAGTTAAAGACAACGACAGTAATGGTGAATGGATAAATGCAGAATTTGTTGATGGTGCAAATTCAAAGTTTAAATGGGATAAAAAAGAAAATCCAATACCAAATGTATCAATAAAAGCTTCAAATAATATTGTGACACCCAATCGTCCGGTAGAGTTTGCAGTGGTAAAAACAGATGAATTTGCAAACTTGGAAATATTGGAAAATGTGACGTTGAATATAACCCCTAAAGTAAAAGGTGCAAGTATATCAAACGGAAAATTGTTCATTGACAATACTGTTAAAGAGGGCACGGAAATAACAGTTAAATATGTAAATGGGAAAAATTTTGCACAGAAAAAAATAACCGTTTCTCTAAAAGAACCTGATGGCGTTTTGACACACTTTTTTAAGTCAGATGGGCATTATGACGATTGGAGCTTTTGGAATTTCGGTAATGATGCAAATGAACAAGTTGAATTTTTAGAAGATACAGATCTGGGAAAAGCAACATATTTAACAAAAGACAAGGTCATTGTAAAAAAAGGTAATTGGAAAGAAGAAACACCGCAATATACAATACCTGCAAATGTCAACAATGTTTATATAATCAAAGATGATGCAAATATATATACATCATTAAAAGATGCAACAAAGGCGTCAGCGCCAAAAATTACAAATGCCATTATGGACAGCAAAACTAAAATTACAGCTTATCTTTCACAAAAACCGGTATCAGATGAGATTAATTTTAAGCTGTATATTGATGATGTGGAACAAGAAGGAATAACTGCAAAAGTCATTGGAGACGGTACGAAGGTTGAATTTGACACATCGGCAATAAAAGATAAATTTAATCCAACAAGCTTAGTGGAAGTAAGTGCCGATAATACATTTAAATTAAAGACGAAAGTATTGTTGAGATACGTGCTTGACGATTATTATTATGACGGTAATGATATGGGCGTAACTTATACAGAAGATAAAATTAATCTGAGACTGTGGGCGCCCACTGCGTACAAAGTTGAGGTTCTTGTATATGATGATTTTACCCAAAAAGATGATGAGCCAACCGATTATTATCAGATGAATTTTGATTTAAACAGCGGAACCCATTTTATATCGATAGATAAAAACGCAAACTATAATAAATACTATATGTATAGATTGTATTTTAAATCAAGAGATATTTCAGACAGCAGAACAGATATAATAACTTATGCGGTTGACCCTTATGCAAATGCTGTGGGGCTAAATGGCGATAAAGGGTTTTTGCTTGATTTAAATGATTCTGATACTATGCCCGAAGGTTGGAAATCAATCGAGAAACTTGACCCTATCAATCCTGAGGATTCAATAATTTATGAAATACACGTCCGTGATTTTACCATTGATGAAAATTGGGGTGGCAATAGAGATTACGCAGGTAAATATTTGGGAATTGTTCAGGAAAATACAACATATACAGACGCAAAAGGTCAAACCGTAAAGACTGGTATAGACCATTTAAAAGAACTTGGCGTTACGCACGTTCACCTATTGCCAACATACGATATTGCATCTATTGATGAAGACGGCGACCTATCGTTTGATGGCAGAAAGGCAAATGGAGAACCTAACAGAAACTGGGGATATGACCCTAAAAACTATAATGTTCCAGAGGGAAGTTACTCGACAAATCCCAATGATCCAAAGACTAGAATATTGGAATTCAGACAAATGGTTCAAGGTTTGCATAATAACGGTATAAGGGTGGTTCTTGACCAAGTATATAACCATATGGCATCTACCGACAATATGAATAACATTGTTCCCGGATACTATTTCAGAACATATGAAAACGGCAGAAAGTCGAATGGTTCTGGCTGTGGCAATGAAGTTGCAACAGAAAGACCTATGGTTCGTAAATTTATTGTCGATTCAAATGTTCATTGGGTAAATGACTATAAAGTTGATGGTTTGCGTTTTGATTTGATGGCATTGATAGATAATAAAACTATGAATACCATCAAAAATACCGTACAAAAAATAGATCAATCGGTTATTGTTTATGGAGAACCATGGACGGCGGCTGACACTCCGTTGTCATCAGAAAATCAAACTACCAAAAACAAAGGGATTTCTGCGTTTAATGATATATACCGAAATGGGCTGAGAGGAGATAACTCTCCGGGCAAAGGCTTTATTAACGGTGCGACAAACAAAGAAAATTCAGGCAAAGCGCAAGAGGGACTAAAAGGTTCCGTAAATGGAACGGTAGATGACCCGGAATTGATTGTAAACTATGTGGAGGCACACGATAATTATGCTATATGGGACCAAATAGAAAAGAGTGAGAAAGGTGTAAATAACGGTGAATTTAGAAAAAATATACCTGACGATGCTCTGACTGATTGGAAGGTTAGAAAAACCATTCTTGCCAATGGTATGGTGCTTACGTCACAGGGGATACCCTTTTTTCAAGGCGGTTCGGAAATACTGAGAACAAAGCAAGGGGATCACAACAGTTATAAGAGCGATGATGAAACAAATGACATAGATTGGGCCGATAAGGCAGAATATAAAGAAGTTTTTGATTATTACAGCGGTCTAATTCATTTAAGAAAAGAACACCCTGCTTTTAGACTCACATCAAAAGAACAAATACGTACACATCAAGAAGTTTATACATTGAATAACGGTGATGATACAATACTTCTTCAACACTTAAAAGATAATGCAAATGGCGATAAATGGAAAAATATACTTATTATATACAACGCTTCGATTCATGATAAATATGTAAAATGGTTGCCACAGTCAAGCACAGGTGTATGGAATGTTGTTGCAGACCATACAGGCGTAAGTTTGGACAAACCCAAAGAAAAAATTTATCAAAATGGCAATGCCGTTGATTTGAAAGTTGTTTCCAGCAGTATGATGATATTGTATGATACAGAAAGCGAAAAGATAGATTTGCAATGGGATTATCTGTTTGCCGATCAAAGTATCGATTATATGGAACCAATGGAACCAACGTCAACAGATGATGTAAAAGTAAGATTCAGAGCAAAAGCAGGCGAAGTAACAGAGGCAAATATACATTATTATAATGCTGATACCAAAAAAACAAATATAGTTCCAATGAAAAAAATAGAAGATAAAAAATTCTATGAATCTAAAGGTTATGACAATAGCAAAATAGAATTTTGGGAAGGAACAATAAAAGCAAGTCCATCTACAAAATATTATAATTTTGAAGTGAAAAATACAAAGGCGCAACCCGAAAGAATTGCATGGATTAGTGGTGGCGCAGGTGAAAATAACAAAGGTGTGACTGCTCAACCGCCTAAATTCAATCCATATGATCCAAATTCAGGTATGGACTATGGTTTTTCAATAGTACCTGATTTAAAAACTCCAAAATGGTCAAAAGAATCTGTATTCTATCAGATAATGGTTGATAGATTCAGAGACGGTGATCCAAGCAATAACCGAATTTCAAAGGATATTTCGCAGTTTGGAAATCCATCGGAAATCGGTGAGTGGAACGGCGAAGTATTTAATGGTGAAGAAAGCGATACAATATGGAATAACCAGTTCTTTGGAGGCGACCTTGTGGGTGTGAATGAAGCAATACCATATCTAAAAGATGTACTGGGTGTGAATGCCATATATTTAATGCCGATTTTCCAATCGGGAAGTGACCATAAATATGATACTGATTCATATGAATATGTTGATAAAAATTTTGGTGGAAACAAGGCGCTTGTAGACCTAAGCGCTGAACTTGACAAAAATGGTATGAACTTAATACTTGATGGTGTATTTAATCATACAAGCACAGAGGGCGAAATGTTTGAAAAGTATAAAGAATCATATTATTTCTATGAAAAAGGGAAATATGTTGATGGCAAAGGAAATCCGATAGATTTTTATCCGTGGCATGGCTTTACGAATCTTGCAAAACTTAATTATAAAAATGATGAACTTAAAAATTATATATATGCAGGTGAAAATGCGATAGCAAAACGTTATCTGAAAGAGCCATATAATATAGACGGTTGGAGACTTGATGCCGCAGAAGATGTTAATACGGAACCGCGTGATTATAAATTCAATCCTAAACTGGATATCAATACAAAACAAACCGATGATGAACAGAAAGCGGAGAATCTGAAAATTTGGCAAGAATTCCGTTCAGAAGTGCGAAACGTTAAAGATGACGCATACATATTAGGTGAGTTTTGGGGTAATGACAATCAGTGGTACTATGGTAAAGCATGGGACTCAAAAATGAACTATGGTGGCTTTATGATGCCATTTATAGAAAATAGAAGTTCAAATAATTGGCTTGGAAATCAAAGTTTGGATAACAAGGTAAATAAAAACGCTCAATTAATGAGCGTTGCCGATATTGGTATTTTTTCAAGAAATTATTTTAAAAGTTTTCCTTATCAAACAATATTAAATTCAACCAATTCTATTTCCACACACGATAAACAGAGATTTTTGAACTGGGATTATACAGGCGCAGGTAATGATGCGATGATGGAGATTGCGGCAACTTTACAATTAACATACCCCGGTATACCTATGCTGTATTATGGTGATGAAATAGGTATGGTTGGCAAAAAATCAGGTGCAGATCCATACAACAGAGCAACATTTAACTGGGATGTAGATACATGGAACAAAGAAATGCTTAAAGATTACAGGACATTAATCGCTACCCGTAAAGAAAATATTGACGCATTCGTATATGGGGCGTTTGAGGAAATTAAGTCAGATAGGGATAATCAATATATTGCTTATGCCCGTTATGGCAATAATAATAAATCTATAGTGGTTCTTAATAACAGTAATAAAAACTCGGAAAAATCAATAATGCTTGATAGATTGGAGAGATATGGTTTTAAAGACGGTGATATTCTTGAAGATGTTATGACAGGCGATACGGTTACTGTAACAAACGGTAAAGTGATGCTTTTATCTAAGGATATGTCAGGTTCGGTATATGTGTTGAAAGATAAGGTTTCTCTATTTAAAGATTTATCATCGATACAACTAAATGATTACGATGATCCACGAATAAAATTAAATGAAATCGAAGATGTAAGATATACATTGGAAGATGACTTTATAAATATTACTTGGGGTAAAGTCAATCAAGTTGGAATAAAAGAAATTTTGGTAAGATTATATAATGGTGATAAGGTAATAGCGGAAAGTAGGGTAAATACAAGCGTAAATGAAGTCAGTATAAAGTTACCGCAAAATACACCTACAAATTTTACTGTGTTTGTAAGAGCAATTGCTGACAGAACTATAAGCTATAAGCTTGAAACAGGATATTTTGTTGATGATATATACTGTGACAGTAACTATGCCAAAGCTGTAGAGGGTGAACTAATTAAGCCTGAGCCGACCCCCGATTCGGAACATAAACCCGAGCCGACCCCCGATTCG
>JAHHTR010000101.1 GCA_020024515.1 Angelakisella sp. | reverse complement strand
TGCCAAAAAATTTTAAAATAAATAAAAGAAAATCCATCAATAGCTAAGAATATGAAATTTATCATAGATAAAAAAGAATATTGGTATAAAGTTACACTGAAAAATTTATATGCAAAAAATAATGAAATCATCAATACTATCGGACTTATGCAAAATATTGATGAACAATATCAGCAAAAACTGGAACTTGAAGAAAAAGCACATATTCAGGAAAAATTAATTGCAAATGCCTTGATGACTTGCAAAATAAATCTTAAACAACAGATTGTAGAGGCCATAAACGACGTATATCTTGATACTCCAATGAAATATAGCGAATATTTGAAAAAATATATTTTAGACAAAATAGTTGATAACGATAACAAAGCGATATTTTCAAATATATCACTGTCATATTTACAGAAAGAATACAATGCAGGAAAAGATATGATTGAGACCACCTTTAAAATGAATTTTAACGGTGAGGATATATGGGTATCTTGCATATATTATATTTTGGCAAAAGAAAATCAAGAGGATTTATATGCAATGATGATATTGAGTGATATCAATAAACAAAAATGCAAAGAGTTGCAGTTAACACAGCTTGCCGAAAGAGATGGTTTGACAGGATTATTCAATACTGAAACTATGAAAAAGAAAGTAAATGACTATTTACAATCTACACAATCACTTGAAAACTTTAATATTCTAATCTTATTGGATTTAGATAACTTTAAAGCAATTAATGACACATTTGGACATCTATACGGAGACAAGGTACTAAAAGATATTGCAAATATTTTAAGCAAAAAATTCAGAAGTAAAGATCTTGTTGCACGTCTTGGCGGTGACGAATTTGTTATTATGCTAATCAATGTCAACAATTTAACTGATGTTGAACGTGTATATCAACAATTAGTAAAAGAACTGAATATTATTTATACAAAAGATAATCAAACAGTGGAAATTTCTTCTTCACTTGGTATTGCAATTGCTCCAATACACGGTAATACATTTAATGAACTATACGAAAAAGCAGATTTAATGCTATATGAAATAAAACGAAATAACAAATGCGGTTATAAAGTATATGATTTAATTTAAGTATAAAAAATTTAGTTTAAAAAACTCTCCGATTAAATATCAAAAAGTTTTTTTATAACTAAATCAAATATCAACTTTTGTAGCGAAAGATTTTTTATTATGTTAAAATTAAACCAAAAATTTTTAGCAAATAAGGAGAAATATTATTTATGGAAATTCAACTAATACCATTTCACTCAGAACTGTGGGATATTTTCAAAGGCGCATACGGTAATGTTTGTGAAGAAGTTAAAATTATAATGAATAAAGAAAATCCTATTCCTGTTCAAGAAAAAATCAGAAGACTGGATACAGAAGAAAAAAACGACTATGAAATAGCTTTTGACAATCTTTGTGAAAACTTGACACATCAAATGACATTTTATGATGCCAACTATATTGTATTCCCATATCTTTTGACGCTATTGATACAAAAAGAAAATCAAAACGATTTTGGCTGGCAGCTCAAACTTATTACAGAGATGGGTATTTGTCTCGCAACAGATATATATGAGAATGATTTTAATGATGAATACTCAGAAATTACCGAAAACTACTATAATTGCGTATCTGTTTTTCAAGAAAAAACAAAAGCCTTTCTTAAAGAACATTTTGAAGAAATAAAAAATTTGGAAAACTATAAAAAAAATGAATTTGTTACTGCGCTAATGGCGATTTTGGGTGACAGAAAACTTGCATATATTTTAGTTTTAAACTATTGGGAAGAGGTTTATTATTTATGTGATAAATGTGAATATTGTGATGAGGATAGCAGTTTAGATGACAAAGAGTTTATATCTAAAATTACACTTCCAAAAGAAACCGAGTGGGACGGAAAAAGCTATAATAATATATACGCTTGGTATACTAATCTTTTAAAACAACTTGGGGCAGATGATGAGGCAAATTATATTACACATCTTTTCGGAAGATACTCTTGTCCCGAATGTAACAACACAAAAACATTACTTGAATTTATGAAAAATTATTCTTTTGGAGAATAAAAAAACTAAAACTCATTAGTCTATATGAACAAGTCCAGCTTCTTCTACTATCCAACTAGGATGAATATTTGTATTAATCGATCTCTTTAAACACCTAAACATTCCTTCAAATTCTATATCCATTCCACCACATCTACTAAACAGGGACAGGACTCTTTTCTTGTTATTCATGCTTTATCTTCCTCAAATTAGTGAACACAAATCTGATCACTTGTAATATTCTCAAATGTGTGAGTAATCGGTTCTTCGATTGGTACCAAGTTATCCTTTAAATATTGTAGTATATCTAATTTATTAAAATCACACAAGCTAAAATATTAATTGTTTGTGTGGTTATTTTTGTATCATATTTACCAATAGATTTTTTATTCCATTATTTTTTGTAATAGGGCAACTTTTAAATTTGTAATTATACAATACTAATTTTCATAAATTTTGTGGTATATTGACATTTTTTTTATTTTATATTATTATTGATAAATAAAGTGAAACATATTGATGTTACGCTGTAAACTGTATGGTGTTACACAAAATCGGATTGCAAATAAAGTCTTGTGTATTTAATTAGGATAGAATTAATATTGAAAATTATGAAAGGTGGAAGATAAATGTTTAAGTTATTTGATACAGAAGATGAAAATTGTTTTACATGGGAATCAGTTGGTAATATACTTGATGGCAGAACAAATTTGGGAGAAAATATGCCGGTTTATGTATATAGATTGTTTGAGTTTACAATTAAAGATGTATTGGTTAAAAAGTTCGGAAATGATGTTGCTGTGGAAGTTTTTAGAAGTGCCGGTGAGTTGGCTGGTATTGAGTTTGCAAATCATTTACTAGACTTGACTTTGCCACTGAATCAATTTATTGCCAACTTGCAAGCTGTACTCGAAGAAAGTAAGATTGGTATTTTGCATGTGGAAAAATTCGATGTTGAAACCGGAAATGCGATATTGACAGTTGGTGAAGATTTAGATTGCTCAGGATTACCGGTTACAGGTGAGACAGTATGTAATTATGATGAAGGTTTTTTGGCAGGTATTCTAAAAACCTATACAAAGTGCGATTATGTAGTTACAGAAATTGACTGCTGGGCAACGGGTTCTCGCGTGTGTCGTTTTGAGGCAAATGTAAATAAAGCAGATAGGATAAGTAATGAATAAAAGTGATTCTGATATTCTAATACAACAAATACGAAATATTGTGTGCAATAAGCCTTTGACAGAGGAAATTAAACTCAGTTCGGAGGAAGATGTGGATTTGCAAGATGCGATGGATTATCTGTCCACTTGTTTGTTAGAGTGCAATATTTTTCTAAATCATTTACGATTAGGGAATTTGGATGTTCAGCCACCCAGTAGGCATAATTTTTTTGCGGGAAGCTTGAAAGAATTACATGCTGCACTTCGACATTTGACATGGCAGGCAAATCAAGTTGCTAATGGAGATTACAACCACAAAGTTAGTTTTTTGGGTGATTTTTCTACATCGTTTAATCAAATGGTGCAGCAACTTGATGAACGTGAAGCTCAGCTAAAAAAACAGTCGGATATGCTGTCACAAATGCTGGTATTTATGGAATCGGTTATGGATGGCTTGAACGACTGGATTATTGTAACATCAAAGGAAAACGGCGATATTGTTTATATGAATAAGTCCGCAGAAAAGAATTTTTACGATGTAGATGAACAGACATTTCATTCTGAAAGGTATGCAGAATTGTTTACATATATTCAAGATTTCCACTTAAAAAATTCCGAAGAGGTCATTTCAGAATATGCTTGTAATTTTGCTGGACATGATAAACAGATTTTTCAAGTGCATTCTTATACCGTACAATGGAATAAACAACCTGCGTATGCCCACTATATCGTAGATGCTACTGAGGAAAAGGTGCATCAGGAGCAAATGGAGGAAATGGCTTATACTGATGCATTAACGGGGCTGTATAATCGACGTTTCTGTCTGGAAAATTTGAAACGAATGATTGAGGAAAATCTTAATTTTTCATTTTGCATGATTGATTTAGATGGCTTAAAGTATGCAAATGACAATTTTGGACATAATGCAGGTGACACATATTTAATATATGTTGCCAAAACAATTTTGCAAATAACACGTTCAGTAGATTTGGTTTGTCGTTTGGGTGGAGATGAAATAGCAATACTTTTTTTAAATTGTGAGGAGTCCACCATTGTTAATAAAATGGAACATTTAAATGGTATGCTTGCTGAACAATCGTCTGATTTTCCTATGTCAATCAGTTATGGTGTTTTCCAAGTGAAAAAGGGAATGAAAATCACAGTCGAAGATGTTATGCAACAGGCAGATGAAAAAATGTATACATTAAAGAAAAGTAAGAAGATATCGCGGTAAATTGTAATTTATGGTGCCTAGTTGTCAATAGGGTATTTAGAAAAAGTTCTAATTTTAATAATAAAGTAGTGAGGAGAAAAAATGTATACCTTTTTAGCTAGACAGCCTATCTTTGATAATAAATATAATGTGTATGGTTACGAATTATTATATCGAGAGGCAGAAAGACTTTCTATGGCAAATGTGACTGACGGAAACTATGCTACAAAGCGTGTCTTATCAGATGCAATTACTTTGTTTGGATTGGGTACACTTACCAATTCAAAACCGGCTTTTGTGAATTTCACTGAGGAACTGATATTGGAAGAATTTCCAATGCTTGTAGATTCAAAGGATATCGTTATTGAATTGCTTGAAGACGTAAATATTACCCCGGCAGTGATTGAGAAGGTAGCAAAACTGAAAGAGCATGGATATACCATTGCACTGGATGATTATCTGGGTGATCCTAATTTTGATCAAATTTTGCCGTATGTAGATATATTAAAAGTGGATTTTATGTTAACGGATAGAGTGGCACAAGAGAATATTGCAAAGAAGTTCGGGAATACCTTAATTCTGCTTGCGGAAAAAGTAGAAACTGACGAAGAATATGAATGGGCAAAGTCAATCGGTTACAATCTATTTCAAGGATATTTTTTCTCGCGTCCGGTTACATACAAAAAGAAAGAGCAACAGATTTCTTGGGCAACTTTTGTTATGCTTATGACAGAGCTTGATAAAGATGATGTGGATTTTACAAAATGTTGCAACATTATACGTACAGACACTGTGCTTACCTACAAAATACTTCAAAAGATGTCTACTGTGGAGTATTATAGAGGTCATATCATAGATAAAGTGGAAACTGCTGTTATTAAAATGGGTGCAAGTAATTTAAGACGGTGGTTGTTGTTGGTTGTAGTAAGGAATAATAACAAAACAGTCTTTGACGAGCTTGCACGTTTGGCTTTTCTGCGTGCATTGTTTGCAGAAAGCCTAATTAAAAAATCATCTAAATCAGACGAAACGGAAAGTGCATTTTTAATGGGAATGTTCAGTCTCATTGATAAAATCCTTGGTGAGAACAAAGAAGAGCTTCTTGAAAATATTGCTATATCTGACGAAGTAAGAAACGCTCTTTTGGGAAAAGCTGAAAATATTTATTCGCAATTATTAGATTTCATCATTGATTATGAAAATCAGATAAATAAAATTTCTTTGCAAGATTTATGTATTAATGTATCTGATGATGAAGTTCTTAGAATTTATGTGGATTGTGTTGCAAAAGTGGATGCTACATTTAAAGATGTTTAAATGCTTAGCTCTATTGTTATGGAGATTGACACAGAGATATGTAGAAATGTACATTTACATTTTGTGATTTTCTATATGGTAAACTATAAGTTGAATTATAAAAACAATATTATAAAAAATATATTTAATATGTAATCTATCAAAACAGAATATTGTTAAACGATAAAATACTATGAGATGTGTAGGTTACTGTCTATATGTATTATGTATTTGTCAAGTAAAAATAAACACGAATAACCACCGATTATATAAACTATTTTCTTGTTTATATAATCGGTGGTTTGTAGTTTAATTTATCCAATAATCGTTTATTACTAAAAATATATAAAAGATAATTAAAATTCCAAAAAGGTGATGAAGACATATCCAAATTGGTAGTTCAAGCGATTTGTGTTGTATATTTCGTAGGTGCGTGAATTGAGATAAATTTTGCAAATTGAACTTTTTATGTACTTCTCAACGAAGCTGGTGGTTAATACTTAAAAATAATTATTAATATATATTTGTTGTTGTTTTAAAAATTTAATATTTAATTATAAAATGGATAGTATTTTTATTTAAGAATTTAAGCTATAAATTGAAATAATAATTAAACATCTAAATGAGCATATATTATTCCGTAGCTTAGAAAAAGAATACAATACTGATATGGGTAATATTATTATCAAAGTATACGGACAACAGTTTAATGTTATTAGGTTTATGAGCAGTAGTCACGTTGAAGTAAGTTAATTAAATTACGGATACGCTCATCAGCAATAGAATAATAAATATAGTGAGATTTCTTTTTCGACCAGATAAGATTTGTGTGTCGCAGTTTATGTAGATGTTGCGAAAGAGCAGGAGCAGAAATATCAGGAACGAATTCACTTAATTCTTTCACCGTTTTAGAGCCTTCAAGCAAGGCATACAGAATTAAAAGGCGATTTTCATTTGCAAGCAGCCCCATTAAATTAGCTACAAGTTTTGCTTTTTTATGCATTGTTATCACCTCCTGTTTTATTGCAATCGGAACAAACAGTTTCGGTCTCTTTTGTTTGTGTAGAAAGTTTGTCGGCACGTGCTTTACAAATAAGCTGTGTTGTAGTACCCATAGGATAAAATACACACCAACGACGTGGTTTATAAAGCACCATAACAATCAAACCTATAAGTGTTGAAGTGAGCATCATGCTGTAAAATCCAAAAGAGAATTGGGAAACCCATGGAGATACTGCTGTACCGTGATATGCCCATTGCCATAGTAGTTTGAATGTCCAAAATAGCTTTACAACTTGATGTAAATTTTCAGCACCACTGCCCACAAGCCATGTAACATAAAGCATTTGGAAAAACATTGTAAAAAATAAAATCATACCGAGCCACGCAAACATAATGTTGAAAAATCCAAGAATAAGATAAATTGGAGTCACAATCCAAAGATAATCGTACCAATGTTTTTTTACTTTTCATTTTATAACCTCCCTATCCTTTAATTCAATCGTACCTGCCGAACATTCTGTGGGACACTTACCACAACCAATGTAGTGAACTTTATATATTTGGGCTTTAACTCCTTTCCAAATAGAAATTGCGGACATTGGACAGACTTTAATGCAAGTACCACATGCCACGCAATATTCATTTACTTGTGCATAATGTTTTGATGCCATTTTTCTTCTCCTTAATATAGTATCAAAATACAGAAGACTCTCAATTAATGCTAAGTAAAACGATGAGATTATTTATTATTAAAAAATTACAATAAAAATTTTTTTGATACGTAAAAAAACAAGTATAATATTACTTCAATATATTTGATGATAATATATATTTACTGTTTAAATTTTTCTTTCTTTTACAATATTTATATTTATAATTACATAAAGCAATATACTTGCTTTTATGTAAAACTATTGGGTTTTGTATTATTTTTTGTGTAATTTGTAATAT
>JAHHTR010000100.1 GCA_020024515.1 Angelakisella sp. | reverse complement strand
TAAAAAGTGCCCCCTATGGTAGTTTCTTTAATTCTACCATAGGGGGCACTTTTTTTCATTGTCCGTTTTTACTGGACCTGTTCACTTGTTTTTTTGCTTTTAATTGAAATGTTTATTATAAAATATCTGAGAAAAAATTTGTTCTTTTACAATTAGACCCTTTAGGGATACAGCCACAATTTGAGTTATAACAAACTAAAATTGTATCATCTCCTATTATTTTAATATCTTCCCATGGTATTCTTATATCATCACAGTGACCCATCAATCCAAAACATTTAGGCTTGCCGTAAATTATAATAGCCACAACCCTGCCACAGCAAGTATCTACTTCAACATCAGATACGAATCCGAGGCGGCAACCATTTTTCTGATTTATTACTTCTTTGCTATGAAGCTCTGTAATACAACAGCATCCCATAAAAATCACCTCTATTGCAACTATTATATGCGAATAGAGGTGATTAAATGAACCGTTGTATTTAAGCTGTTTGCATTTGTTTTTTTAATTTTTCTATTATCCTTTTTTCAAGTCTTGAAATATAGCTTTGAGATATTCCAAGCATATCTGCAACTTCTTTTTGCGTATATTCTTTTGTACCCCCTATGCCAAAACGCATTTGCATTATTGTTCTTTCTCGTTCATTTAGCTTTGATATTGATTTTAAGAGCATTTCTTTTTCATCTTGAGCTTCTATGTTTTTGTTTATAAGATCAGGGTCGCTTCCAAGAATATCAGACAGTAGTAATTCATTTCCGTCCCAATCAACATTTAAAGGCTCATCAATAGATAGTTCTACACGGGTGTTAATACTTTTTCTTAAAAACATCAAAATTTCATTTTCTATACATCTTGAAGCGTAAGTTGCGAGTTTAATATTCTTAGATGGCTTAAAAGTGTTTACTGCTTTTATTAATCCAATCGTTCCTATGGAGATTAAATCTTCTATTCCAACGTTTGAATTTTCAAATTTTTTTGCTATATAAACAACTAATCTTAGATTGTGAACAATAAGTGGCTCTCTTGCAGATTCATCACCGTTTTCTATACGTTCAAATATAATCTTTTCTTCTTCTTTCTTTAAAGGAGCTGGTAAAGTATCATATCCATTTATGTAGTGTATTTCACCTTTTTCTTTGAGTTTAAACCTATGAAAGAATCTAACAAAATAATTTCTTATATTAAATAGTGTTTTAATAAGTCAACTCCCCTTTCTCGGTTGCTTCAAAAAATAAATTTCCAACTAGGGCATTGTATTCTCCGTTAGAGAGTATGCCTTTATAGATTCCAATATAAACATTTTCTCTTTTTCTCTTTTCTTTTCCATTTTCGATTATAATGTAATCTGGCTTAAATGCAGGTAATAATCCGCTTCCACCTATTGAATTAAAATTGACTAGTCTTATATTTGAATTTGATATATCATATTGATTAGGATTATTGAGAATGTTGTCTAAATTAGTCGGTATAATTTTATGTATCAGTTTGTATTCACATATAATTACAGGATATGATGAGAATGGTTCTTTAAGTGTGTTGCCCGTATCAAAAAGAGCTAACCCTGAAACTTCCGTACCATTTATTGAAATTGTTATTTTTACGATATGGCTATCTGGAGCTCGTCGCTTTAAAATATGCGATATTAAAGCGGAAATAATATAACATACAACTGTACTAAATGTTAACGCTGCGGCATTGATATCAAAATATACTGTTCCGCTTTGATATATCATTGAGTTTGGTTTGAAAAATATCCAAACAGCGAACATAAATCCTGCAAAAATAAAATTGGATAGAAAGAAAGCTCCATATGCACGCAGAAAATTTTTTGTGCTATGAAATCCAAATGCAGATAAAACTATTATTGCAGAACATAATAATTTCAATAGTACAGAAACAAAGATATTGTTTATAGGGATAAAGATACTTAAAGAGTAAATTGCTCCAACAGATGAAGCTAATAGAAGCCTTAATATTTTTACTTTTATATGTATCAGAGCACTTGTAGAAAGCAGTAAAAAATAGTTTACAAATAAGTTAAGTACAACTAGTACATCAACATAAATTATCTGATTTATATATATCCCTCCTAACTGCAAGTGAGATTATACTATTGAATTTTTGATTTTTGTGTCAATTTAAGGGTAAAGCAAAAAATACCGCAATATACAAAATGTGTATTGCGGTATTTTAAATTTCACTTTTGATTTATTTTTCATTTAAGAGCTTTGCAAGTTCTTCCATAAAAGTGTTTATATCTTTAAATTGTCTATAAACAGAAGCAAATCTAACATATGCAACCTCATCAATAGCTTTAAGCTTTTCCATTGCAAGCTCACCTATGTAAACAGTAGTAACCTCTCTATCCAAAGAATTCTGAAGTATAGACTCTATTTCTGTAACAGCATCTTCTAACTGCTGCATATAAACAGGTCGTTTTTCACAAGCTTTGAGCATACTGTTGAAAAGCTTATTTCTGTCAAAAACTTCCCTTGACTTATCTTTTTTTACTACAACGATTGGAACAGTTTCTATAATTTCATATGTTGTAAAACGCTTTGAACATCTCATACATTCTCTACGTCTGCGGATTCTTTCTCCTTCGTCTGTGGGACGTGAATCAATAACTTTACTTTCTTCAAAGCCGCAAAACGGACATTTCAAAGAAATCACTCCTTATCATCTAATGATTATATTCTATAAAAAAACGTATACATTAGTCAAGCAAAAGTTTTAATATAATTTAAACTTTTAGTCAATTCATTAATATCTTTAAAACCAGAACGATAAAGTTCAATTACACAGTCTTCGCTATAATTATTCGCTTTTAAAGTATCGAAAAATCTTTTGAAATCAAATATACCTGTTCCTGGTGGTATACAATCTCTTTCCTCATCATGATCACTTATATGAAAGTGGCATATCTCATCTGAAAACTCATTTATAAAATCAAAAACAGAACATTTAGCTCTTTGGGCCTGCTTTATATCAATTACCATTTTAAAATGTTCACCTATAGCGTTTTTTAAATTTCGCATAAGCTCTGGTGTCTGTGCGTTGTGATGTACAACATTTTCTTGGGCGAGAATTATTCCTTGCTCTCGTGCATCCTCTATCATTAGACCTAATCTATCTGCATAACAGTTAAAACTAAATACTGTATTATCTTTTGCACCATGTAATACAACTATTTTGGCTCCTAAGGTTGCGGCAGTTTCATAATATTTTTTATAAAAATCTCTGTAATCGTTAAAACGTCTTTCACAAAGACTAAAAAGAAGATAGCCTTCTGCAAATGAGGTATATGGATGAATAGACTTTATACGCATACCATTATCATCTTTTATATGATTTAGTTGTATTAAAAAATTTTTTTCAAGTTCAGATGGTGCATTAAAAAATATTTCTGTTAATTTTGCTCCAGTCAAAGCTGTTTTGTACAAAGCTTTCTCTGTTGGTTCTGGATAAAAACATGCAGTTGAAATTCCAAGCCTCATATTATCAACACCTTTCAATCCATATAATTCCTTTTTTATGATACCATATTAAACAGCCAAAAACAATGTTTTTAACTTTAAGATATTACTTTGCATAGACATTTAGCTGCAAAAATGATATACTATATAAGTGAATATAAATTCTATCTTTCTTTTTGGAGGGCTTTTATGACAAAAAAGAACTTGATAAAAAAGGTAGCAACATGGATTATAATGTTTATCATGTTTTCTGTGTTTTTACTTGATATAATTTGTGTAGCTATGTGTAATCACTATCAGGGGTTATATGATGTAAAGGCAGAAAACTTTTCAATGGATACAGGTAATGACAGAATACATTTTTTAAATGTAAATAATTCTGATGCGATTTTACTAGAAAGTAATGGAAAATTTGCTCTTATTGATTCAGGCGAAGGTGATCATAATCCACGTAAGGATATGAAATATCTAGGCAATGAGCAGGCAGTAATTAAGTATCTGAAAAAAGTAGCAACTGACAAAACAGGAAAAGTTCAGTTGGAATTTGTACTTGGAACACATAACCATTACGACCATATCGGTGCATTTGAAGCTATTATAAATGACCCAGACATAAGTGCAAATGTTGCTTATCTAAAGCCTATAAACCACGATGTTGCACATGACTACGAAATAGATGAGTGGGGTATTGAGAATACATATAATGATACTGTCAACGCATTTATAGAAGATGGTGTAAAGGTTACAGCAGATATCCCAACAAAAATAAAATTTGGTGATTTTGATTTAACTCTTTACAATACTGTTACAGATTCAAGCTTTAAAGACAAAGGAGAAAATGCTGCATCAATAGGTATGCTGGTTGAAAAAGGAAATAAAAAAGCTTTCCTTGCTGCGGATATAACCAATACAACAGGTCTTGAAGATAAAATGCTTAATGATATGCAAAAAGTTGATCTGTTAAAAGTTGGACATCATGGATATTACGGTTCAACATCTTGGAAGTTCGCTAAAAAGCTTGAACCCGATATTGCTATTATTACCAATAAACTTGGTAAAATTTATCCTGACATAAAATGGACTTTGACAATGATATGCCATGCAGCTATATTTGCATCTGTTGATTGCAATGGTATAATAGCTACTTTCTCTGATAATGGAGAAATTTATCTTACAGAGAACGCTCAAGCATAAATTTAAATAGGTTAAATCATAACATACCCATTAGAATGTGGTTTAACTAACAATTCTATAATGGTAAACAATACCCGCAGCGCCTAAAGGCGCACCTAAGCAACACCAACCGCAAAATCGGTGTTGCTATTTCTTTTTTAAGTGAGCGAACGGGTCTTCGTATTCTTTTAACGTCAACTGGTCGCAAATCATGTCTTCGTTTTCTTGATCTCTAATATATTTTTGAATTGTAGCTTTATTTGCTCTAACCGTACTTATGTAGTATCCTTTTGCCCAAAATGATCTTCTGCCATATTTATATTTTGAATTCGCATGCCTCTCAAATATCATCAATCTGCTTTTACCTTTGAGATAGCCCATAAATTCAGAAACGCACAAACTTGGCGGTATCGAAAGAAGCATATGTATATGGTCTGGCATAGCGTGAGCTTCTATTATTTCCATATGCTTAGCCTCCGTAATATTTCTCCTTTGTCTTTTCTTAACTGTCCATATATTTCTTTTCTTCTGAATTTTGGCACTATAACCACGTGGTATTGACACTTCCATCTTGTGTGTGATAAACTGCTTTCATCCATTTAATTGGACCTCCTTTGTTTGAGTTTGCAGTTGGTGTTGCCTGCTCATAGTAACAAAGGAGGTCCTTTGTTACTATAATCTACGTTTGCGCTTTTATACTCACCACAAGTAAAACTTGTGGTTTATCTTATAATTAAAAGTCACACTTTTACTTGTGGAACTTGTAAAAGTGTGACTTATGAACTAAATAATAGAACCGATGTCTCATATAGTTTGCATCGGTTCTATTTCTTTATATTGGATTTCAACTCTTTCTGGTATTTATGAATCCTTTTATTACACCGTTTATAAAAGTAATTGCAGATAATACACATATCACATAGGCAATATTCCAAATTACACTTACTATTATGATTAAGAGCATAATAATAATTTTTGCGATTTTATATTTAGGTGAACAAAATACCTTTCGCATTGATTTGTAGCTTGGACTTTTCCAACCAACAACAATGATGATAACTGCAAGTGTTGCTGTTGGAACTCTTGATAAGAATGGATAGAAAGCTAATATAAATAGAACCATAAAAATTGCTGCATATAAATTGGTTAATCTTGTAGCGCCATTTGAACGTCTTGTATTACTTGTAGGGATACCGCTTAATAATGTTGAAGCAACAGAATTTACTCCATTTAAAATCAAAGAATTTCTAATATCGGAAGGCTTCTTCTCCCTTGCGAGGATTTCTACCAAATAGACGGAAAAAATCGCAAACGCATAAATAAAAACAGATAATATACTTTCTGTTTTTATGCTTGTAAATAGTATTTTGCTGATCGATGAGTTAAAGCAAGTCGAGACTTTGCCTATTTCATCTATAACAGTATGAGTGGAATCAGGATTTAATAATAGAAAATTTAAAATAGCAGTAATAATTAAACTCACAAAAGCTTCTGGAAACTTTTTACTTAGTTTTTTGAATTTTATTGGATACGTTATCATTATAACAAGAGTAATAGTACCAAAGAGAACACCTCTCCAGTTTGCGTGAAAGCCGAAAGATTTATAAGCTGCAAGAGTAAAAATTGCGTGACCCTGAGGAACACCTATGCCAAAATAAAAGTTTACTTGAATTATACAAAGTATTATAGCAACAGCAAAAGAAATTGCTCCAATAAATATAGGTGATATTCTAGGGAATTTCCTATTTATATTAAACATAGAAAATAAAATCAATAAAACACCTGCCAATATTGCACTTAGCATTGCTGATTGAATTCCTAATTCGGTTGCAGCATAAAATAGAATTAAAAATATAGCTAGATTTGGAGTCAAAATTTTATTAGATTTATTAGCACCAAATAAACAAGCAACTATTCCACCTATAATTCCTGCCAGAGTTCCAAATGGTGAATTTGCGCCCAAGGCTAGTGCGAGCGGAAAAATCCAAGCAGCAGCGGCAAATGCGGCTAAAAGATCTTGTTTAAATAAATTTGATGTATATTTTTTAGTAAAATTCAGTATGTCCACTCCCCTTGTAAATTTATTGAAACATGACTATTATATATCAACGATGCGCTTTTTTCAATTAAAATAATCAATTTGTGTATTACTTTATCCGTTCTTCCTTTTTGTTTTATATTGATTTATATAATTTTACATTGTATAATTAAGTAAAAATATAAGGAAGTGTTTATATGAATGTTTGGCATGATATTAGTCCTGAACGTGTTAATAGAGATGACTTTGTAGCTTGTATTGAAATCTCTAAAGGCGGCAAGAATAAGTATGAAATGGATAAAGAAACAGGTCTTTTAAAACTTGACAGAGTTCTGTATACATCAACACATTATCCTGCTAACTATGGTTTTATTCCACGCACATATGCTGATGATAATGATCCTCTTGATGTTTTAGTCCTTTGTAGTGAAACTATTTTGCCTATGACTCTTGTACAATGCTACCCTATTGGTGTTATTAAAATGATAGATAGTAAATCTGTTGATGAAAAGATTATAGCTATCCCCTTTCGTGACCCTACTTACAATCTTTATACTGATGTTTCAGAACTTCCCCACCATATTTTGGACGAAATTATGCACTTCTTTGGTGTTTATAAAGCTCTCGAAGGTAAAGTTACATCAGTTGATGAACTTTGTGGCAAAGAAGAAGCTATTGGCATTATTGATAAGTGCCTCAAAATGTATAAAGATAAATTTTATAAATAATAAAAAGCTTTTACTTTATTGGAAAGCACTAACCTACATAGCATGAGTTAAAGGAAAGATTTTAGTGCGAAAGAAAGTAGACAAAATAAAAAGTACACATTATAGTATGTGAACAGGTCCAGTAAAAACGGACAATGAAAAAAGAACCCCTTATGGTAGAATTAAAGAAACTACCATAGGGGGAATTTTCATTCCAAGAGAATACAGAAATATTAGCTTTTATGAGAATGAATTTTTATAGCTGAAAGAAAAAGGACTAACTCAACAGCAAATCGCAGATAAACTCGG
>JAHHTR010000010.1 GCA_020024515.1 Angelakisella sp. | reverse complement strand
CTCATATATTTTATAGTTAAAATTTACTTTTTTAAACACTCATATTTTATATTTTATACAAAAATTAATATTATTTAATAAAAAATGTTAAAGGTTTAGTTGTTGTTTAAATATTTATATTGTGATAGAATAATAAAGACTATGTAAAAAATATTATAATAGGTATAAAAAATAACAGATAACTGTGGGAGGATATAATACCAATGAACACGGTAAATATTGATAATAAAAACGAAAGCAAAAACTTAATTGAATGTAAAGATGTATATTTTTGCTATGATAACAGCGAAGAACAAAAAGAAGTACTTGGCGGAGTTTCACTTAATATCAAAAAAGGTGAATTTTTGGCAATACTTGGACATAACGGAAGTGGAAAATCAACAATAGCAAAGCACATGAATGCTATACTTGTTCCAACACAGGGAACAGTAATCGTTGAGGGAATGTCTACCGCTGACGAAGAAAAACTGTTTGATATCCGTCAACATGTAGGTATGGTTTTTCAAAATCCCGATAACCAAATAGTTGCCACAATCGTAGAAGAAGACGTTGCATTTGCACCGGAAAATCTTGGTGTAGAACCAAGTGAAATTCGCCAGAGAGTAGACCATGCACTAAAAGCCGTAAATATGTATGAATATCGCGAGCATGCACCACACAGACTATCGGGCGGGCAAAAACAACGTGTTGCAATAGCAGGCATAATCGCTATGCGTCCTGACTGCATAGTACTTGACGAACCGACAGCAATGCTTGACCCAATAGGCAGACGTGAAGTTATGGCTACACTAAAAGATTTAAACCAAAAATACGGTATAACAATAGTTATAATTACTCACTATATGGACGAGGCTGCACAATGCGAAAAAATAGTTGTAATGAACGGTGGCAAAGTAATAATGAAAGGCACACCGAAAGAAGTCTTTTCGCATGTTGAAGAACTGAAAAAAGTAGGACTTGATGTTCCGCAAGTTACAGAACTTATGTGGGAACTTAAAAAAGAGGGATACAATGTACCTACGGATATAATAACAGAAGAAGAATGTATAAAAGTGCTTTCAAAACTTCTGTCAGAAAAAATATAATATAAGGAGTAAAAAAATGTACAGTATAGAGACAAGAAATTTAACATACAAATACTCAATAGGCACTCCTTATGAAAGAGTGGCTGTAAATGATGTTTCATTGCAGATAGAAAAAGGACAGTATGTAGGTGTTATAGGGCATACAGGATCCGGAAAAAGCACACTGATACAACACTTTAACGGACTGCTGCAACCCACAAGCGGCGAAGTATATATAGATGGCGAAAAAATGTGGGAAGACAAAGCAAAAATGCGTGACTTTCGCTTCAAAGTCGGACTTGTATTCCAGTATCCCGAATATCAACTTTTCGGCGAGACTGTATATGAAGATATATCTTTTGGACCGAAAAATATGGGGCTAGACAGTGCCGAAATAGACAGACGCGTAAAAGATGCCGCATACAGCGTAGGTATTACAACAGAACAACTGGAAAAAAGTCCGTTTGAGCTATCAGGCGGACAAAAAAGACGTGTTGCAATAGCAGGCGTTATGGCTATGGAGCCGGAGGTACTTATTCTTGATGAACCGACAGCAGGACTTGATCCTAAGGGACGCGATGTAATACTTGGACAAATACGTGAATATCATAGCGAAAAGAAAAATACTGTTCTGCTTGTATCTCACAGTATGGAAGATATAGCAGCAAATGCCACAATGGCTCTTGTCATGAACAAAAGCAAGATGTTTGCCTATGACACAGTGCAAAATGTATTTGCAAAAGGCGAAGAACTATCTGCAATAGGACTTTCTGTTCCACAAATATCACGAGTATTTACAGGTCTTGGCAACAAATTTCCAAATATCGACAAAAAAATTTATACGATTGAACAGGCAAAACAAAATATTCTATCAATACTTAAACACAAGGAGGGAAATATATAGTGATTAAGGATATTACAATCGGTCAGTATTTCCCGGGGAAATCATTCATTCACAAGCTAGACCCACGCATAAAGATAATATCAACTTTTGCATTTATTATATATCTATTCGTATCAAATACTTTTACAGGGCTTATTGTCGGCGGTATATTTGCCTTGCTATGTTATTTAATAGCAAGAATTCCTCTTAAAATTATATTCCGCAGTTTAAAACCGATTATTCCGATTATTATTTTTACTGCTGTACTGAATATGTTTTTTATGGAAGGTGATGTCTTGTGGCAATGGAGCTTTTTGAAAATAACATCACAAGGTATACGAACCGCAATATTTATGTGTATACGTATAGTATTTTTGATAATAGGCTCAACATTATTGACATACTGCACATCGCCTATTGCGCTTACTGACGCAATAGAGAGACTGCTAAAACCACTTGCTAAAATAAAAATGCCCGTACACGAACTTGCAATGATGATGACTATTGCACTTCGCTTTATACCTACACTTATCGAAGAAACAGACAAAATTATGTCAGCACAAAAAGCAAGAGGTGCGGATATAGAAACAGGTGGCATTATTCAAAAGGCAAAGGCACTTATCCCTATACTTATACCACTTTTTGTATCATCATTCAGACGTGCCGATGAACTGGCAATGGCTATGGAATGTCGTTGCTATCACGGTGGTGAAGGCAGAACACGTATGAAACAACTTTACTATGGTACACGTGATATATTTGCTGTCCTTACATTTGTAGTCCTGTTTACAATAACAATCTTACTTAATATATATGCAAGTGGCTTATGAGAAATATCTTATTAAAAATAGCATATAGAGGAACAAACTACGGCGGATATCAGGTTCAGCCAAACAAAATAACCATTGCGGAAGTTTTGCAAGACGCAATAGAAAAAGTCTTTGGCACAAGATATGATATCAAAGGAGCATCACGCACAGACGCTGGAGTACATGCAAATAATTTTGCCGTAACATTTAAAACAGAAAAAAATATACCCACACAAAATATAATACGGGCATTAAACGTACATTTACCCGATGATGTTGCCGTAAAATCGGCACAGGAAGTTGATATTGACTTTCACCCAAGATATGACGCATTAAAAAAACGATATATTTACAAAATATGGAACAGTGTGGAAAAAAATCCGTTTTTTACGGATATGGCACTGCATATTCCTCAAAAGCTGAATGTAGAATTAATGCAGGAAGCAAGCAAAAACTTTATAGGTACATATGATTTTACTGCATTTTGCAATACAGGCTGCAGTGTGGAAGATAAAGTACGTACCATAAATAATTGCACAGTAACAAAGGAAAATAACTTTATACATGTATCTATTGAAGGTGACGGGTTTTTATATAATATGGTCAGAATTATTGTCGGTACTCTCCTTTCGGTATCTATGGGGAAAATCTTACCATGTGAAATTATAGATATTATAGAGAGTAAAGACCGTAAAAGAGCCGGTATTACTGTTCCGGCACATGGACTATATCTTGACGAAGTTTTTTATAATAATATGGAGTAAAAAATGAACATAAAATTATTAAGAGAAAATAGTGTAATTCCAAAACGTGCGACCATGTACAGTGCCGGTTTTGATTTGGTTGCAATTATTGACGAAAAAACAGAAATAAAAAAAGGCGTAACCACAAAAATACCGACAGGTATCGCTGTTGAAATCCCCGTAGGATATGTAGGACTTGTATTTGCACGCAGTGGACTGGGTGCAAACTATGGCGTAATTCCCGCAAATGCCGTAGGCGTAATCGACAGTGACTATCGTGGAGAAATCTTTGTTCCACTGACTTGTCACAAAGAAGAAAGCTACATAGTTGAGCCAATGGACAGAATAGCTCAACTTGTAGTTGTTCCGATATTCACAGAAGAACTGACAGTTGTGCAAGAATTAAATACAACGGAGAGAAATGACGGTGGATTTAACTCAACAGGCAAAAAATAAAATATGAGGTACAATAATATGCTTGTAACAGATAAAAAAATAGTTTTGGCATCACAGTCACCAAGAAGAAAAGAACTTCTTGCACTTATATTTAATAAATTTGATATAATACCGTCAACTGACGAAGAAAATGTAAATTATGCACTTCAACCACATAAAATTGTTGAAGAACTTGCCGAACAAAAGGCAAAGAGTGTATATAATAAACTAGTAGATAAATCTTCCGTTGTAATAGGTTCTGATACAATAGTTTACTGTAACAATAAAATTTTACTAAAACCCAAAGACGAACAAGATGCAAAAGAGATGCTTATGCTACTGTCAAACAACACTCATAGTGTTTTTACGGGTGTAAGCATAGTTACAGACAATAAAACAGAAACTTTTTATTGTGAAACAAAAGTAAAATTTGATGACTTATCAAACGAAGATATAACAAAATATATAAAAACAAACGAACCTATGGACAAAGCAGGAGCTTATGGTATACAAGGATATGGAGCTGTATTTATAGAAAAAATAGACGGAAACTATCACAGTGTAATGGGACTGCCTGTTTCAATGCTATATAATAAAATTAAAAAATTTTTATAAAAAACTACATACTTTTTTATCTAATTATTGTAAAACTCCGAATTTAGATATAATAAATATAACTATTTTATAAACATAAAAAAAGTGTAAACATTATATAAAAGTTGTTGTATAAAGAATAAATTTAGGCTATAATATTAAATATATGTTATAAAGATAACATTGTGTACATATCAAACTCTTTTAAAATAAGTAATATAAATAATAAAATTAGTATAAAAAGAGCCATTTGGCGGCGGAACGGAGATAGAGAATGTTTAACAGTAGAGATATAGGTGTCGACCTAGGTACAGCAAATACTTTGATATATAAAAAAGATAAGGGTATAATTATGCGTGAGCCGTCAGTAGTTGCTATTGACGAGCGCAGTGACGTAATACTACACGTTGGACAAGAGGCAAAAGACGTGGTAGGACGTACTCCCGAATCCGTAAAAGCAATTTCACCACTAAAAGATGGCGTTATTGCTGATTTTGATATTGCTGCAACAATGCTTAAAATGTTTATAGAAAAAGCTATTCCCAAAAAAGGCTTTTTAAAACCACGTATAGTTGTGTGTATCCCAAGTGGTGTAAATCCTGTTGAGAGACGTGCTGTTCGCCAAGCTGCATTCAGCGTTGGTGCAAAGAGTGTTGCAATAATAGAAGAACCAATGGCAGCGGCAATCGGTGCAGGTTTGCCTGTTGAAGAACCTGTTGGCTGTATGGTTGTTGATATCGGTGGCGGTACAACAGAAATAGCTGTTATCAGTTTGGGAAATATTGTAGAATCAAAATCCATTAACTCTGCCGGCGAAGCTATTGACGAATGTATCATTAATTATATAAATAAACGGTATACACTGCTTATCGGTTCACCGACAGCAGAACACATTAAAATAAATATTGCATCGGCTTATCCATATCCAAACGAAGAAGAAATTGCAATTACAGGCAGAAACTTGCTTGACGGTTTTCCAAAAGAAATAAAAGTTTCGCCAAAAGAAATACGTGAATGTATTAAACCTATAATAAACGAAATAATAATAGGTATAAAAGATATTTTAGGAAAAATTCCTCCTGAACTTGCATCTGACATAATCACAAACGGTATCACACTGACAGGTGGCGGTGCAAATTTAAAAGGATTAAAAGACAGAATAGAAATGGAAACAGGTATGCCTGTTAGCATTGCTGAAAATCCTTCCGACTGTGTTGCAATAGGCACAGGTAAGGTTTTAGAAATTCCCGCAAAGCAATCAAGTGCACTTTTCAGCGATACTGAATATTAATTATACACTGGATTTAATAAGTTTAGCGGTAATTTGATTTTATTCAAATCAGATTGCTGCTTTTTTTACAATGAATTATCTTGATAAGGAAACAGTTAAATGGAACAATTTTTTAAAAGTAAAAGCTTTAAAGGTATAATAGTTGCATTTACCCTACTTTTTGCATTTTTGATGCGTGGTGTCTATACAGGGGAAATATTGCCTTTTTTGGCAGGTGTAAATGGTATAATAATGATACCTATAAACTCAATAGCAAGTAGTGTATCATACATAGTAGACACATCAATTCAACCTTTTTTGAATGCAAAAAATATTGATAAAGAAAATAAAATTTTGCTTGAAGAAAACCGTAAACTTACAAAGCAACTGGTAGATTATCAAATACTGAAAAATGAAAATGAACAATATCGAGAATTTTTGGAAATAAAAGAACGTAATACAGACCTTGTTTTTGAGCAAGCTACCGTTATAGGCCGTAGCCCAGATGCACAGTTTGGCACATTCGCCATTGATGTGGGAAGCTTTCACGGTATCAAACCACGTTCACCCGTAATTACTCCTGATGGACTTGTAGGACTTGTAACAAATGTTGGATATAACTACTCCGAAGTTACCACCATATATAATCCCAATCTTTCTATCGGTGTTATTTCAAGCAGAACTATGGATACCGGTATGATATCAGGTGACGTCGAACTTTTTGAAAAAAATTTTACAAAACTTGGATATCTTACACGTGATAGCGGTATTGCAACAGGCGATATTATAATTACATCAGGCATAGGCGGTATGTTGCCGAAAGGACTGATTGTAGGTACAGTAAACAGTGTTCACAACGAAACAAACGGACTGTCTATGTATGCTGTAATAAAACCATCTGTAAATATTGATAAAATCAAAAGTGTTTTTGTAATAAAAGACTTTGCAGGTAAGACACAAGAGTTTGAAAACACAAAACAAGAAGAAAATTAATATACAGGAGAAATTTTTTAAGTGAAAAATAAATGGTATAAATTTTATAAAATACTTTGCTATGTACTGGTGGCAGTCTTACTGTATACTTTGCAAAATACCCATTTTATTTTAAGTATAAACGGAACAAAACCTATGCTTTTAATTCCCTTTATTATTGCAATAGCTATGTTTGAAAGTTTGACATTTACGGCTGCATTCAGTGTCTTTGTTGGTTTTTTGTGTGATATTATGAGCTTTTATACCTACGGATATTATGCTATGGTACTGATAATTATTTGCGGAACAATTAATATTCTTTCTCAAACATACGTAAAACCAACACCTATAAATGCAATCATAGTAACAGCTATTATAATAATTCTTATTCAAACACTGGCTTTCTTCTTTGCATTTGGTATCAAGGATATCTCTAATTCTTCCATTATCTACAAAAAACATATTTTACCGATGTGCTACTACACAATAATAACATCTTTGCCACTATACTACGCAGTAAAATATATTTCGATTAAAATTGCATCCGAAAGAGATATCTAAATATAAATATTCAATTCTCCCGAAAGGAAATATACGGTGAAAAACAATAAATTAAATGATAAACGTTTGATTATTCTTCTTGCTCTTTTTTTGGCAATAGTTATTCTGTTTATATATGAAATCACTATTGTGCAAATTGCAAATGGAGAATACTATAAAAATCAAGCAACGGCTGTAAAGGTTGTAAAGCAATATGTCCCTGCTGTTCGTGGAGAAATAGTAGACAGATACGGCAGACCTTTTACAACAAATCGTGTTGGCTATGATATAATTTTGGATAGAGCATATCTTCCTTATGGGAAAGAAAACGAAATTATCCTTGAAATTGTTAATATACTGGAAAACTACGGTATGGAGTGGCACGATGATTTACCTATCAGCAAAACATCTCCTTTTGAATTTTTGCCAAATAATGATTATGCTATAAGTAAATTAAAAAAAGCATTGGAAATAAATGAATATGCAACAGCCGAAGAATGTATGTACTGGCTATGTCATCAAAAATTCTATAATATAAATATGGGTAAAGATGAAAACAAAGAAATAATACCATATCCGCCCGAGACCGCGAGAAAAATAGCCGGTATCCGATACGAAATGGTTCAAAATGCGTTTAGCCTTGAAAATATTTATGTGCTTGCCTCTGACGTTGGCGAAACTGTACGTAATATTATTCTTGAAAGAAACTTCTCATTACCCGGTGTCACAATAATGGAAAACCCAGTACGTGAATATGTTGACGGAACTCTCGCACCTCATATTTTGGGTATAACAGGCCCTATGTATAAGGAAAATATGGATCAGTTGAAAGCTGAGGGTAAATGGTGGTCAAAAGATAATCCGACAGGATACAGAACAAATGACTATCTTGGAAAAAGTGGACTTGAATATACCTATGAAGAACAGTTACGTGGAAAAAGCGGAGAAAAGACACTTGTTTTAGACGTTCGCGGTAATGTTGTAAGCGCTACCGAAAATATACCTCCTGTTCCGGGAAATACAGTTGTAACCACACTTGACAGAGACCTTCAACGAGTGGCACAAAATGCACTTACGGAAGTTATAGAGGGGTATCAAGCAAATCCCGATTTATCTCATGATAACGGTCGTGACAGTATTGCGGGAGCAGTTGTTGTGCAAGATCCAAAAACAGGTGAAATCTTAGCAATGGCAAACTATCCGTCATACAATATCAGTAACTATACAAAAGACTATAACGAACTAAGCAAACAAAAACCAGAGCCACTTCTAAACAGAGCTACAATGGGACTGTATCGTCCCGGTTCAACATATAAACCTGTTGTTGCCGCAGCAGGCTTGCAAGAAGGCTCGGTTGGTATTAACGAAACTATATTTTGTAATCATATCTATGGTCGTTTTCCTGACTATCCTGCACAATGTATGCACTTTGACGGCGATACAGATGTCGTAAAAGCACTTCAACGTTCATGTAATATATATTTTTATGAAACAGGTTGGCGACTAGGTATCGATAGACAGAACCTATATGCATCTTACTTTGGATTAGGCGAAAAGACGGGTATAGAAATAAACGAAAGAAAAGGACATCTCTCCACCCCTGAATTTCATACTTCACTTGGTGCTGAATGGTCAAACGGTAACGTTATACAGGCAGCTATCGGACAGCTTGACCATGCATTTACACCTGTACAAATGGCAAGCTATGTAAGTACTCTTGCAAATGACGGTGTACGTATGAAATCACACTTAGTTAAATCCATAAGAAGCTATGACTTAAAAGAAACAATAAATCAAACTCCGATAGAAGTTGCTATGGAGCTACCGATAAAAAAAGAATACTTTGACGTTATACGTGAAGGTATGATAAAAGCCACTTTACCGGGCGGTACTTCTTGGTGGTTGTGGAAAGGTTTTCCATACACAGTGGCATCAAAAACAGGCAGTCCGCAAGCAACATCAGAGTTACTTGACTCTGCGTATATATGTTATATACCGGCAGAAGACCCCCAAATTGCGATTTCCGTTATGATAGAACACGGTGGACAAGGCTATACAGGTGCTCCTGTTGCAAGAAAAATAGCAGAAGCATATTTTAATACAAGCAATAGCTTTGATAAAGTACAAGGAAGCAACAGTATTTTGGAATAAACATACTGTTTGTATAAAAACCTAAATATAAACTAGTTATTAATTAAATATATTTATATAGCACAAATAATTTTTTGCTTATGGAGGCGAATACAATAGAAATTATTAAGGAAAATAATGATATAAAGCTTATTGGATTTGCAAACAAAATGTCGCTATCGCAAACACTGGATTGCGGACAGGCATTTCGCTGGAAACCGATAGAAAACGAAAATAAATATTGTGGTGTAGTAAAAAATAAATATTTAGTTATATCATCAATAAAAGATGATATAATACTACATAATACAACAATAGAAGAATACAATAGTATATGGAAAGAGTATTTTGATATTGACAGAGACTATGAACAGTTAAAAGAAACATTTTCCACTGATACTATACTGAAAGAAGCCATAGGCTACGCACCAAATATACGGATACTTTCACAAGAACCATGGGAAACTGTTTGTTCATTTATAATTAGTTCCAATAATAATATTAAAAGAATAAAGGGTATTATTGAGAGAATGTGTGAAATGTTCGGTGAGGAAATAGAAGAAAATATCTATATGTTCCCTACTGCCGAAAAAATAGCTTCTCTCAAAATTGAAGACTTGGAGCCTTTGCGAGCAGGATATCGTAATAAATTTATACTTGATTGTGCTCAAAAAATAGCAAGCGGTGAAGTTGATTTGGAAAACGTAAAAACTTTGGATACTGTATCCGCACGAAAAGAACTAATGAAAATTAAAGGCATTGGTCAAAAAGTTGCCGATTGTGCGCTTCTGTTTTCATTTACACGAATGGAGTGCTTTCCTATGGATACATGGATGAAAAAAGTCACAAATCAACTATACCCAAACGGACTGCCAACAGAATTTGTGCCATACGGAGGCATAGCACAACAATATTTATTTCATTATGCACGTAACCATAGTGAGATATTTGAAAAATAAACAGAAAGGCAAAACAAATGAAAAATACACCTATAAAAAAAATCCCGAGAAAAAATTTTAATGATTCAAATAAAGTTCCAAGGACACATAGTAGCTATAACAGAAAACAAAAGAATGTATTCCCTATACTGTTTTTACTTGTTGCTGTATTGGTGCTTTCTACCGCAACAGCGGGTATATGGCAATTTATGGATAAAACACCATATATAGAGCCAAGTTCCTCAATAAACAGCACTTCATCTGAGTCATCATCTTCCACTTCCGATAGTGAAGAAAGCAACACATTGGGAGTAACCTCCGATTCATCAATAAGTGAGAGCGCAGAACAAGTAAAATTTGGACTTGTTCCGGAAACAGAATGGGAAAGAAACAGATATTTTAACGATGCTGTTTTTGTTGGTGACAGTATAACAGATGGCATAAAACTATATGATATTATGAGTAATGCAACTGTACTTTCACATACAGGTATAAACATAAACAATATTATGACAAAACCTGTTATATCTGAAAATGGTACAGAAATTACAATAATAGATAAACTTGCTACTTTATCACCAAAGAAAATATATGTAATGATGGGTGCTAACAGTATGGGACTTGATAAAGGAAACTTTATTAAATACTATAAAGTTCTTATTGAAAAAATAATGCAACTACACCCTGATTCTATTATTTATGTTCAATCTGTTTTGCCTGTTACAAAACGATTTGAAGATAACAGAAAAGATTTCAGCAATACAAAAATAGATGAATATAACCAAGCTTTGCTTGAAATGTGCGAAGATATGCAAATTTATTATCTTAATGTTGCCGAAGTATTTAAAGACGAAAACGGACGCTTACCAAATGAGGCAAGTCCACATGACGGTATGCACTTTGGACCTACATGGTATAAAAAATGGTTTGATTACCTTCATTCACACGCAATAAAGGTATAATATACAGATAAAAATCAAAGGAGTACAAAATTATGAAAAAATTTAAAGGAATAATGGCAATTATCTTATCTTTAACTATGTTAATAATGGTAACAGCTTGTGGCAAAGAAAAAAGCACCACAACAAGCAACATAAGTGTTAATGAACTTGCGGATGCTATGCAAAAAGAGTTTAATTCCACAACAGAATTTTTAACACTTTCCGAAAATACTTTTTCAAGTTACTATGATGTGGATTTAAATAATATCGAAGATTACAAGGTTTTGGTTTCATCAGCTTTTACAGCAGAGGAAATAGCAGTATTTAAAGTAAAAGACGGCAATAAAACTTCTAATATTGAAACAAATCTTACAACACGTAAAAATAAAATCTTGGATACTTTTAAAGACTACAATAACGAACAATATGAAATTGCGAATAAAAATACCAAAATATTTACAAAAGGCAATTATGTAATACTCATTACAGGTTCGGAAGAACAAGTATCTAATGCGACAAAGAAAGTTGATGAATTATTAAAATAAAATTATAATAATAGTGAAAATAAAACTTATTTTCACTATTGCTTTTATATTATTTCATAAAAAATATCAATAACAGAAAGTAGGATTTAAAATAATGCTTATAGAAAATACTGTCGCTTTGGGATTAATACTGCTTATCTCTTATTTTTATCGAAAGAAAAGACGAGTTGCTATTTCAATTGCCATTTTACCCATAGCTATAATTCCTTTTTCGCAAATACTTTCTCTTATTATAAGCAGTTTTTTGAATATAGATATAATTTATATAATTATTACATTATTATCTTTGGGTATAACAGCATTTTTAATAGGACTTTTTGCGAAAAACATAAATAAAAAAAGTGCCAGAAATACATATATTGCTGTATGTGGACTATATGCTTTAATTTCTACCTTTGCTTTTATTTATAAGTTTTTTTATCTTAAATAGTCAAATAATTTTCTTTTAACATATTTTATCTTAAAAAAATAGTATTTTCTTGATTTTTCTTATAAAATATTGTATTATGTATAAGTAAACTATATTAGTACAACTTAACGATAAAATAATTATAAAAAGGGAGATGTATAGTTATGCAAACAAATATTGTTCGTCAACCTATACTTGATAATAATAACAATGTTATCGCTTATGAAATATTGTATGAAGAAAATGCAACCATTACATACGGACAAGGTGATACAGAAGCTGCAAATGTTATCGAAGATTTTTTAACACAATGCAAAAGCAATAACTTTTTGGAAGGTAAATTAACATATCTTACATTTACACCAAATTTACTTTTAAAAAATATTCCTAAACTATTTGAGTCTAATAAATTGGTAATCCAAATAGAAGATAATGTAGTTGTTCACCCTCTTGCACAACGTGTTATTTACAGATACAAAAAACAAGGGTATAGAATAGCTTTAAATAATTTTGAATTTGCTCCGCGTTTTTTCCAACTTATGGATATAGTGGACATAATCAAGATAAATTTTGCAAATAAAGATAAATCCGCTCTTTCAAACGTTATCACTGTTGCAAAAAGCTTAAATAAACAAATAGTAGCATATAATGTAAACTCTAACGATGACTATAAGCTTGCTGATAGTTTGGGTGTTAAATATATGCAAGGTACAGTGGTTGCTCATAATATCAAAGAAACAATCAGTCGTGTTGACCATCTACAAAGCAACTTCTTCCATCTGATTATCGCAATTACCCGTGATGATCCGGATATTGATGAAATTGCGGAAATTATTTCACGTGACGTAACACTTACTTTCTCACTTCTAAGAATGGTTAACTCAGCATATTTTGCTCTTAAAAACCGTGCAAAAAGTGTTAAGCAAGCTCTTACTATACTGGGTCTTGGTCAGCTTAAACAATGGATATACCTACTAAGCTTTAAAAACGACCATGACGAAATGCCTACTGAGCTTATTAAGATTTCATTTATACGTGGTTCATTGGCTCAGGAGCTAAGTGTATATATTGATAATCTACCTATTTCCCGTGCAGAAGCATATCTAATGGGTATGTTCTCGACATTGGGAATACTTATGAATATTCCTCTTGAAGATGCGCTTGCAGATTTGCCTATTGCTAATGAGATAAAAGATGCTCTTCTACATAATGAAGGTCTCTGTGCCAAACTGTTCAATTTGGTTCTTGCTTACGAAAGAGCAGACTGGAAGACTTGCAACAATCTGGCTTCTGAATTAAATATCGACAACAATATCCTATCTCAAAAATACTTTGAATGCGTTGAATCAATAAATACTATTTGGAGCGAACTAATCCAAGCAAATACATTTGAATCTGACGGATTTAACGAGAAAAGATTGGGAAACGCAATAGAAATGGAATTCAGAAAATAAAATATAAATAAATATTTTTAACCACTGTCATTTACTTTGGCAGTGGTTTTTTATAGAAAGGATTATAAACTATGTATAGTTGCATTAAATCAATGGGAATTTATGGTATTAACGGATATTTAGTACAGGTAGAAGTAAATACCTCACGAGGACTACCGCATTTTGATATAGTAGGTTTGCCTGATGCTGCTGTAAAAGAATCTCGTGATAGAGTACGCGCAGCACTATCAAATATGGGCTTTGTTGTTCCGCCATCTCAAACCGTAGTAAACCTTGCCCCTGCCAATACAAAAAAAAGTGGACCTATGTATGATTTACCTATTTTAATTGGAATACTAAAATCAACAGAGCTTTGTGATATAAATATTGACGATTACGCATTTATCGGAGAAATATCTCTTGACGGAAAATTACGCGCAATCTCAGGTGTTTTATCTATGGTAACTGTGGCAGCAAATGAAGGAATAAAAAATATATTTATTCCAATGGAAAATGCCGCAGAAGGGAGTGTAGTTAAAAATATCAATGTATATCCCGTAACAAATGTAACCGATATTTTAGATTTTTTACAAGGGAAAACAGAACTACTGCCGGCAAATAAAATGCAGTTTGACTTTATTGATATTCCACCACTCCCCGACTTTGCAGATGTACGTGGACAGGAAAATGCCAAGCGAGCAATGGAAGTGGCAGCCGCCGGTGGACACAATATTCTTCTTATAGGACCACCGGGAACAGGAAAAAGTATGCTTGCAAAAAGATTGCCATCTATTCTTCCCGAACTCTCTTTTGATGAGGCACTTGAAACTACAAAAATCCATTCTATTGCGGGAACACTCTCCAGTGGACAAGCGCTGCTTACGCAACGACCTTTTCGTTCACCACATCACTCCATATCTCTTGCGGGACTTATCGGTGGTGGTAGCAATCCAAAACCCGGTGAAATATCTCTTGCAAACTACGGTATACTGTTTTTAGATGAATTTCCGGAATTTCCAAAACAAGTTATGGAAGGCTTACGTCAACCGATAGAAGATGGCATAGTCACTATTTCAAGAGTTTCAGGCAGAATATCTTACCCATGTACATTTATGCTTGTAGCAGCTATGAACCCTTGTCCTTGTGGATATTTTGGTCATCCTGATATTCCATGCACTTGCTCAAAAACAAAACTTGCAATGTACCTTAACAAAATAAGTGGACCTATGCTAGATAGACTTGATATACACGTTGAAGTTCCGCCTGTCAATTACAAAGAAATCAGCGATTTAAACGATGCTGAAAGTTCGGCAGGTATTCGTCAACGCGTAACCAAAGCGCGCAAACTTCAAATCGAAAGATACAGTGAGCAAAAAATATATTGTAATGCAAACTTAACACCTGCACTTACAAAAAAATACTGCACACTCACACCTGATGCGGATAAATTCCTTGCTATGGTATACGAAAAACTTGGTTTTTCAGGCAGAAGCTATGATAGACTAATAAAAGTAAGTCGAACAATCGCCGATCTTGATAACAGCGAAACAATAAACAGTGACCATATATCCGAAGCTGTGCAATATCGCAATTTGGATAGAAAATATTGGCGAAAAAACACATCAGAATTATAATATACTTTCTAAATAAAATCTATTCCTCCAAAACAATCTATATTTTCCGATAAATCTTTTCTGTATAAACTATCATAACTATTTAACGAAGCAAGTGCTACGAGTCCGTCAGTCGCATTTGAATGTATATATATGCCGTCTCCTACATACATTGCCATGTGTCTGTCTTTAAAATAAATTAAATCTGCTTTTTTGAGTTCTGTTAATTCTTTTTCCTTAACAGGGAAATCTTTGTGTATTATACTGTCACGATATATACTTATACCTGCATTTAAATATGCTTGTGAACAGAGTCCGGAGCAATCTATACCTAAATGTGTTTTGCCACCGTATTTATATGTCGTGCCTAAATATAAAAAAGCCTGCTCCACTATATATTTTCTGCGTTTATCTTCATCTAATTTAATGATATTATCTTTTTTTCTTATATTATTTTTATGTATAAAACCTAAATTTCCATTTAAAATAACTATTGGAATATAATTTTTATACACGACTGTATCTATCATAAAAAGACGTGAACCACAAAATACAGTTGCTATTGTATTTGCTTTTATATTCGGATATTCCAAAATAGATGCTGACGGAGTGCTTACAATACTTTCCATTGTTCCGCTCAAATCTATTTTGGGAGTTTCAAGTGTATAAAATGGTGTATATCCGATATATCCATAGTCTGTTTTTATACAAGCCCATTTATCTTTTTTAAATAAAACCGTTACTTTAGTACCATAAAGAACCTCATCAATAAGTGTAGCACTGAATGATGGTGTTATAAATAATGGTGCAATAGGCACATTTATGTATAAATCTTCCATAAAAACACACCTCTGAATATTATATTAACAATATTTATTGTAATACTGCACAATCTTATATAGCATATTACCTTACTCTTATATTTATATGATTAAAAATCGATGAATATACACAACATCAAATGTCAATAATAATATTGCCTATGTTTTTTAATAGCAAAGGAAGTACATTTGAAAGGAGTGTTTTTATGATTATAGATAAAACAGCACTTACACTTGTCATAATAGGTGCTATTAACTGGGGACTACTGGGTTTATTTAAATTTGATTTGGTTGCATGGCTCTTTGGTGGTCAAGGTGCGATTATCAGCCGAATTATATATACTATAATAGCTATTGCGGGTATATGGGCAATATCAATTCTATTTAAAGATACCGATAAATGTAAAAATCAACGATAAATATTAAAAATAATAAAAAAATTCCCCTATATCAATTTGATATGGGGAATTACTATTTATTGTATCAATATTTTATTTTGTATCATCAGGCTCATAAAGTTCTTTGCAATAAAGGTTTTGATTAGTTTGAATAACTTCTCCTTCTACACGAACTATCGGATACTCATAATTATCATTTCTTATAAACAGTACCGTAGCTTGTCTTCCGTCATTCAAAATTATTTCTTGACCTACAAGTATTCTTGCAGCTACATCTAAAAAAATATTTACGTATTTTATATCCAAATCCGAATATTTGTCTCTTGCAAACTCAGCAAGTACTTTAAAAGGAGAAACAGGGTCTTTATAGCAACGTTTGGATATCATTGCATCATATACATCGCTTATTGCGGTTATCTTCGCAAAAAGAGGAATTTCAGTACCGGTCAAACCATCAGGATAGCCTGTCCCTGTCATTCGTTCGTGATGACTACGTATGCCGTGTAGTATATTTAAATCTCTTACACCTGATTTTTTTGCTATTTCATAAGAATATATAGGGTGTTTCTTTACCATTTCAAATTCTTGTGGCAAAAGTTTTGTAGGTTTATTTAGAATATTTGAGTCTATCTTTACCATACCGATATCGTGCAATAATCCTGTTTCTATAAGTTTTCGACAATTTACTTCGTCTAAACCTATCCATTTACCTATTAAACCGTTTAATGTTGCAACATTTACAGAATGTTTGTACAAATATGTATTTACATCTTTCAACTGATTTAAATAAGCAAAAACAGCATCTTGACTTTTATCGTTTAATATTTCTTGTACATTACTTGTGATGTCTTTCATTATTTCAGTATCTATTTCATCTGTTGCAGTTACATCTTCAAACATTCCTTGTGACTGTACAATATTTTCATCTAATTCTTTTGTTATTTGTTCTAATTCTTCAAAGTATTGTTTATCTGTAATATTTGCGAACCATTTTTTGTGTGCTGCTTTCTGGTATTCGGGATACAAATCTTTATTTATATATAGATCACCATGTGATATCGAAACAGAAAAAAATGTTCCCAATACTGTTTCCGTTACCTCAATGTTTTTACATAGCATAACTATTTCATCTTTATATCTATAATATATCTCTGTATCCAAGTTTGCGCCAATAACTATTTTTTTTAAATCCAAGGGAGCTAGTTTATCCATAGCCTCTTTAGTATATAACATATGCTGTTCCTCCTAATGCATAAACAAATAAGTACAATATACTATCTATATTTATTATACAATATGTTTGTATAAAATCAATATATGTTAGCGATATTTTTAAAAATCATCAAATAATAATTACTTATTAATTTTTTATAATTTAATACTTTTCCACTTACCGTTCATAAAACGTAATTGGCAGAAAGAATATCGTATAAATTGATCAATAAAATAACTTAACCACGCGCCTATTATACCCCATGCAAATGTATAACAGAAAATATAAGCAATTATCGGTCTTAATATACCGACACTCACCATAGAGACATAGGCTGTATACCTCGCATCACCCGCTGTACGAAGCGAACTCGACGTAATAAATTGCAGAGCCTGTATAGGTGACGTTATTGATATAATTATCAATAATATTCTACCTGTTTCTATCATACTTGGCACATCTGTGAATACACCCATTATCAATTCACCGCCGTCAATAAGAATAATACTTACCACAATAACCATTACTATTGATATTTTTCGACAAGCCTTTGTATATATCATTGATAAATCCGGACGTTTTTTACCCAAATTTTGACCAAAGAACGACGATGCTGTCATAGCAAGTCCATCACAAAACGCAAACGAAAGATTAAGTATACTTTGACAAATATTATGAGTAGCCATAGCTTCTGTTCCCAAATTCGCAATTATTTTTGCATATAAAAAAAAACCGACTCTCAAAAAAATCTGTTCAAAACCTGCGTTTAAACCTACATCAAGCACAGGGGCTATAATTCTTTTTTCAACTTTAAACATACCCAAAATATTAATATGCAAAAAATGTTCTCTCTTACCTGAAAGTGAATATAAAGCTATAAAAAAGCCAACAATATTACCCATTATCGTTGCAATGGCAGCTCCGGCAACACCCAATTTCGGAAAGCCCAAATAACCGTTTATAAGTAAATAATTAAAAACCAAATTTATGACATTTGCCGTTAAATTTATTTTCATGGAAATTTTTGTGTTTCCGCAACCTCGCTGTGCGCCATTAATAAACATTGTGATTACATTAAATGGTATACCTATCATAAGTATTTTAAAATATATGGTTGCATAGTCAATAGAGTCCGGCTGAGCTCCTGCAAACATCATTAAATCACGTGCAAAAATAAAACCAAGTACCGAAAAAAACAAAGAACCGATTACGCCTATTGTTATGGATTGTTCCAAAACTTTGCATGCGCCGTCTTTGTTTTGTTCTCCGCAGCGTCTTGCAACAACCGCTGTTACACCTGTGCTTATTGCCATAAATGTTGCAAGTATTATCATACGTGGTTGAGAAGTGAGTCCGACACCCGCAACCGCAGCCGCTCCCAGTCCGCTTACCATCATAGTATCCACCATAGAAATAACCGCAACCAAAACAGTATCTGCAACTGCTGGCATAGCGACTTTTAAAACATCATCATAAACTTCTTTTGTAGATGGTATTTCGCCCAATACTTTCTCATTTTTCAATACACTGTTCACATTAAAAATCTTTTCTACCACACTATTTGTCCCCACAATGCTCCCCCTTAATAAAATTGTACCGAAATACAATGAATATAGAACTCTTTTTATTATATCATATTTTACAAGATAAGTTAATACATAAACTATATTCTGTATTAATTTAATATTTAACTACTTAAATCTATATATGTTAAAAATAAATTAAATAATTGATTATTTTTTAACAAAGTTCTGCAAAAAAACAATATAGCCATAATAATCTTAATAAGAATTGCAAAAACAAAAACGGAGTATATCAAATTATGATACACCCCATTTTTTTAAACTGTTATAAAATATAAATATGTTCAACTTATATTGGGTATAACCCAATTTTTCAAGGAGAGCTATACTTGCTTTATTTTGAGAGTCTGTAAAACTAATAAATTCACAATCAGAATAAGTTGTGTGAAGTTTTTCAATAAGTATCGACAAGCTTTCAAAAGCATATCCTTTTCGGTGATGCTTATATGAAAATGTATATCCGAGAGAAATACAGCCATCGTTTGGCATTACAACAATTTCTCCAACTATTTCATCGGAATCTTTCAGAGCAACTGCAAGCATAAAATCAGAGTCAACCGAAAAAACATCATTTTTATGCTTGTGAAAAAGGTTATGTATTTCTTTTAACTTTTTCACCTGTCCACGCTGATAGCGAGCGCATATTTCATTATTACGATAATCATAAATAAAAGGAACATCTTTTTCAAGCAAATTACGGATAATTAAACGCTCTGTCCTATAAAACTCCATAGACTCACCTTCTATATATCGTTAATATATTATTCGCCTGCTATTACGCTCTTTTCATCAAGAAGTATGCTTGGCGTACCATAAGATGAAGCAAGTCCAAAGAACAAATCATTACCTACGCATTCGATATTTTTAAGTAGCTTATAAAAGTTGCCGCTAAATGTAATACCACTGACACCTCTGCCCAGTTTACCGTTTTCTATTACATATCCTTGCGCTGACAATGAAAAATCGCCTGTTTTAAAGTCTGCTCCACTATGTAAACCTGCAAGAGAAGTAATAACTATACCATTATTTGCTTTTTCAAGTAATTTATCAAATGAATATTCGCCTTTTTCTATATACATATTGTATCCACCAATATCAAGAGAAGAAGCGTAACTGCCTCTTTGCGCATTACCTGTTGTTTTTTTATTTGCCTTTGCCGCAGATTTTATATCATACAGAAGTGTTTTAAACACACCGTTTTCTATAATGTTTTTGACAGTTGTAGGAGTACCCTCTCCATCAAAACCGGTACTTGCAAATCCCCAATCAAGATGTGGATTGTCGATTATTGTAACACAGTCTGAGGCTATCTTTTCGCCCTCTTTGTCTTTTAACATTGACAGTCCTTTTTGTACATTTTCGGCGCTGAATATAGGTGAAAACGTCTCAAATAAATCAAGCATTGCATCTTGACGTATAATCGTTTTGTATGCGCCTGATTTTATTGACTTTGCACCGCATAGGGCAATAGCCTCATTAACCGCTTTTGCCACAAGTTTGTCTATATCTATATCATCTTTATTGTAAACACTGAACATCTCATAAACATTGTTCATTTCTTCACCTATTTTAACAATAGGCGCAACATATCCGTATAGAAGATTGGACTTTTCACTTAAATTAACACCGTTTGAATTAATAAGTATTTTTTCAGAGTAACCGGAAGAAACCATACTTGCCTGTACACGCAAAACTCTATTGTCAAAAGCAAGAGCTTTTTTCTCCATATCCTTTGCAAGTTGTATTTTTTCGGCTGATGTCACTTTTTCAAGTTCTTCATTATAAGCTTTTGGTTTTGCCATTTCTTCAGCTGTTTTTTCAGCGAAAAATACTTCGTCATTATTTTCTATAATTTCAGCATTACTTCTTGCGGTAGCTATCATTTCCTCGATATAGCTTTCTTCAAATGCAGAAGTAGAAGTTTGTCCTATCTTACCATTATATTTTACACGCAAAGATACACCGACAGTATTACTTACACTGTATTTTTCAATTTCTCCGTTTAATACATTTGTGCTGAAATAGTCTGACTTTGAACCATATATTTCAAAAGCATCGAAGTTCTTTTGCTCTGTGGATTTATAAAGAGCATCACAAAATTCTTTTAACAACATTACTCTTTACCTCCTACTGTTATTTGATTAATACGTAGCAGTGGTTGTCCGACATTTGTATTGATACTGCCACTTGATGAACCACACATACCTTGTGCCATTGACATATTGTCAGAAACCATATCAATATTCATAAGTATATCGCTGCCTTTACCGATAAGTGTAGCACCACGAACAGGTCTGTCTATCTTACCGTTCTTTACTATATAACCTTCGCTGACAGCAAAATTAAATTCACCTGTAACAGGGTTAACACTACCACCACCCATTTCTTTTGCATATAGTCCGTATTCAACTGAACTAAAAATATCTTCTCTTGTATCTGTACCGTTTGCAATATATGTATTTGTCATACGGCTTGTTGGCGCAAATGTATAGTTTTGACGTCTGCCACTACCTGTACTTGGCATATTCATTCTGCGTGAGCCAAGTTTATCTATCATATAATTTTTTAGTATACCATTTTCAATAAGAACTATTCTTTGTGGTTCTTCTCCCTCATCATTTATATTGATACTACCCCATTCATTTGGCATAGTACCGTCATCAATAGCTGTTACTTTTGCATTTGCTATTTGTTCACCCATTTTGCCACAGAATACACTGTTACCCTTACCAACCGCTGTTGCCTCTAATGAGTGTCCGCATGCCTCGTGGAACAGTACTCCGCCAAAACCGTTATCTATAATAACAGGCATTTTACCTACCGGACAATTTTCGGCATGTAGCATTGTTACCGCTTGTTTTGCTGCATTCTTTGCAATTTCTTCAATATTCAGTGTATCAATGTACTCATATCCTGAATGATTACCCGGAGCTTTATAGCCTGATTGGTTTTCTTTTCCGTCTGATGCAATCGCATTTATAATATATCTTACATAAGAACGCGTATCCTCTGTATATACTCCGTCACTGTTTGCAAGAAAGATATGACGTGTAGTATCTGCAATGCTAGATATAACCTGTACTATTTCATTTGAATACTCTTTTGCCGCATAATATCCACGTCTTATATAGTCGATTTTTCTTTGAGCGTCAACACTGTTTGCCGGAACTAAAATTTTATTTATAATTTCAAACTTTTTAGGTTTTATAACAATGTCCTTAACCTCACTGTCAGTACTACCCATAGCATCTGCAACAGTATTTGCAAGACTCAGCAGTCCCTCTCGTGAAATATCATTACCATAAGCGTATACGCATTTATCTCCTTTTAATATACGTATACCCACACCTCTGTTACGTGAAGATGAAGAATTTTCTACTTTTCCGTCCATATATTGTATACCATTACTGATATCATCACTCATATATATTTCGGAATAATCCGCACCTGTTCTTTTTGCACAAGCCAAAACTTCTTGACACAAAGATTTATCAAGCATTTGTTCACACTCCTTTTTTCTGTTCTCTATATTTTTTATACTAAATATAGATTTTCATTATTCTACCACAAAAACATAATTTAAAAAAGTAAAATAATGTAATTTATTGATTTTTATTATATTTTTGTGATTTTAACCAATAAAGCAATTCAAAATAAGGTAAAATAAAACCTTGTCACCTATAAAAAGCAACAAGGTTTTAAAAAACTAATATTATCAATTAGAAAAACAATGATGTCGGCAATAAGAACAGATAAGGAGCAGTAAAAATTGCAAGTGAAAGTGACAATTTTGCCTTTAAGTTTTTATCTATATCTGTTTTTTTAAAAGTAACAAAATAATTCAATAGATATATAGCAAGTCCTGAAAGTGCTATTCCAAACAAAACCAATAAAAAGCTGAATATGTTTTGAAAAGGATTGTATGTCATTTTATTAATAACATCTCTTATCACAGTATTTGAAATCAACCTATGGGATATCATAAGCAAAAATAAAAATAAAGTTCCCACAAAGTCAGATAAAAAACCAAATATCCAAGCCTTTGATATATGCTTTTTTGTAAAGTCATTCGGACTTTCAAGTTTCAAGTATTTTGCTGTAAAATATATTACACAAAAGTCAATAATAAAATTTACAGGTATTATTAATAACCATGTAGTTGGGATAAATAGTAGAAACCATATCGGAAAAATAATATTGTAAAGTTTCATTTCTTTTTTCATAAATATGCCTCCTAACTATTCTCTCAATATTTTTCGCAAAAAACGAGAAAGTTCTATACCTAGATTATAAGCATATTAAACTTCCTTGTCAATATAACAAATATTAAGTTTTATTTATAAACAGATATCGGTGTGCGTGGCTTGTAGTATTTATTGTCACCTGTTTCCAGTACATATATATCTACCCAACGAACAGAGTTCCATTTGCTCTCATCGTATGTTTCATAAAACAAATCGACGTCTATTATATTATCCATAAGCGCTGTTCCTGTATCGTTTGCCACAGAATAACCATATATAAAATTACCGTCAGGTGTACGTATATAAAGTTTTGAACCATAAGGAATTTCCGCATTACGCACAGCGACGGTTCCTGCTTGACATTTTACCCCACTTGCACCCCACGCACCCGGTCTTGCACTGTATCCGGTTGCTCTTTGATTTCTCAATACTTTTTCATATTTCAGTGGTATGCCGTTTGCATCAAGAGGAAACTCATTACTATAATCAAGTGTTGAAATTGAACTGCCATCTCCATGCAGTTGCAATTCTTCAATAGCGGGTTTAACAATGGTTGTTGTTACAAGCTCTGTATCAACAACTTTTCCGTTTTCAAGTGTCTGTTTATATACTTGTCTTTCCAAGCCATTAGCACCTTGATTAATTATTCTTGTTGTACCTGTTCTTATTAACGAAGATTTTTTTGTAACTATTTCTTTTGGAATAACGACTTCATTTTCATAAGTTCTGTAATCTACACGTGTAATAACTATTCTTTCCATTGCTGATACTTGTCTTTCAATATCACAATTTAACCTGTCATTTTCACCAAGTGTTATATTCAGTGCATTCAGTGCATCTTCGACTGTACCGCCTATTGTGTTGTGTACAATGGTCTTTCCATCTACCTCAATATATATTGGGAAAGAACGTGTGATGTCTATTTCATTATTACCTATTGTATTACCAAGTCTGTATTCTATAACATCTGAATCATTTAATGTTATACCATTTTGAGCAAGTATACCCATTGGATTATTGCTATTTGTTAAATTTACTTTTACTGTACCGTGGTCATTAATATAAACAGCATTTGAAAGTATACTGAGTGCAAAAAACACAAACGAGGCAAGTCCCAATACTATGCAAAAACAAAATTGACTGAATTTCATAATTTTGCCGGCACTGTACTTATTCGGTTTTATGTCCATACATACTCCTTGTTAATTTATTTTTATTAATTTTTTTGCAAAATTAATACTTTTTGCAAGATATACAGATTATAATCATTAAGTTTTATTTTGTCAAGAAACACGAACATATTTTCTTCGGTATGAAAACAGAGTTTTATTATAAAAACAGTCAATTTTATTGTTATTATAAATAAAATTTTCATATATATAATCACAATAAAACAATCTTTTACCAAAATTTTATAAAAGTTGCAAAATTACTGCGGAATGACTTTTTATCGTATTTTTTTCAAATTCTCCGCCAACGCTTAGTATTTTTGTACTGCTTTCCAAAATTTCTTTTGAATATTGAATATCCACGTCATCTTTGCTTCTGTTAACTGCCACAAGTATTTTATCATCTTCCAAAACACGTAAATATACACATATTTTTTCATCAAACCATATAGGAACAAGATTACCATACATAAGCGCCTTGTGGTCATTACGCACTTTTCCCAAAAGTCTCATATAATTGAGAAGTCCCATATCTTCTCTATCCCAAGGATAAGTACCACGATTGAATGGATCGGCATAACCAACAAGTCCTGCCTCATCACCATAATATAGACACGGACAACCGGGAATAGTATATTGTATAGTAGATGCAAGCATAAACATCTGTCTGCCATAATAATATTGTTCGGGAGAAAGTGTATTGTGCTGTCTTTGCCAATCACGATTTTTTCCGTCCATAGATTCCGCGCAAATCATAGTTATTGCACGTGGAACATCGTGTGTCGAAAGGCTATTCAGTGTTGTTGACAGTGACGGCAATGGGTAATTATTCATAATAATAAAGAGTGCTTCCAATAATCCCATACCATTACCGTATTTTACAAAATCCAGTATTGCTGAACGCCATGGATAGTTCATAACACTGTCAAGCTCTTTTCCCCAAAAATATTTTCTGCGATATCCATAAGCACATTTTGTGGAAGCATCTTCCCACACCTCACCCAAAAGCAGTGCATCTTCCTTTTCTGTCTTAATTGCAAGCCTTATATCTTCTATAAAATCATCGGGTAGCTCATCGGCAACATCAAGTCTCCAACCATCTGCACCAAGCCTTAACCATGTACGTAAAACGCCATTTTCACCGCAAATAAACTCACGATATTCAGGGCTGTTTTCATTCACATTTGGCAAAGTATCAAAACCCCACCAGCTGTCATAGGTCATATCCTCACGTATATTAAACCACGATTTATATGGACTGTTTTTAGGGTCATTATATGCACCTTTTTCAGCATATCTTTTTTCTCTGTTAAAATACAAACTGTCACTGCCTGTATGATTAAATACTCCGTCAAGTATTATTTTCATACCACGGTTGTGTGCCTGTATACATAGTTCTTTAAAGTCTTCTTTTGTTCCGAGCAAACTATCTATTTCCATATAGTTAGCTGTATTGTAACGATGATTACTGTGTGCTTCAAAAATAGGATTTAGATAAATACCATAAACACCCAGTGACTTTATATAATCCAATTTTTCGGTAATTCCTTTTAAATCGCCCCCAAAATAATCATTGCATGCAAATATACCTTTTTCGTTTGGTCTGTCTATCGGACTGTCATACCAATTTTTATGAATAATTCTGTCTTGTGGAAGATTCTCCTTTTTTGTTCCGCTATTATAAAATCTATCAGGAAAAATTTGATAAAAAATCTTGCCATGATAACATTCAGGGGTTATATATGTATTTTCATATACGGTGAGTTGCCACAAATCATGATCATCAAAAATGCCTTCTCCGCTGTCTCCGCGGCCAATTTTTCTTCCGTTACTTATGATAAAATTGTAAAAATACAGTCCTACCTCTTTTGGTGTAAATGTTACAGTATATATATTTTCTGTTCCTCTTTGCATAACATTATCCATCGGCAATACAAATGTCGGATTATCAAATTTTTCATTTGCATATACTTGCAGTTTTGGATATGTATACTCTTGTGAAAGAATAATATTAAATGTTACAGGTGTGTTTTCAGATACTGCACCAAAAGGATATTTAAAAAATGTATCTTTGCAAGTAAAAATCATTTATCTTTTTGCCTCCTAAATTTTTATATTATATTTTCTCTTAAATTATACCCATTATTTTTTTATTTATTCAGTATATCTATGTGCATTAAAACCTATAAGTTCAACATTTGAGGAAATATAATTTTCTCTTTCTTCTATTATATTAACTAAATCTGTCGATAAATACTTTTTATTGTCATCAGCAAATACGGTAACTATATTTGCGTTTGGATTTTGCAGTATTTCCTGAGCTTTTATTGCAGCTATTACATTCGCTCCTGAGCTTATTCCAACGCCAAGTCCCAATTTTTTCGATAGCATTTGTGCCATAAGTATTGCATCACTGTCCTCAACTGTAATAATATTTTCATCTAAGAAGCTTCTGTCTACTATTGGCGGTACAAATTCATCTGATATTCCTTCTATACGATGTTTACCTTTTGTTCCGTCTTTTAAAGTTGTTGATGATGCCGGCTCCATAGCAAAAATCCTACAATCACCATTCACTTCTTTAAGTCGCTTTGCAAAGCCCATTATTGTTCCGCCTGTGCCTATTCCAGATACAAAATCGTCTATCTTTTTACCAATATTCTGCATTTGCAAAACAGTTTCTTTTGCAGTGGAGTTATAGTGTGCATTTACGTTTTCTTTGTTGTAAAACTGTTGCGGTAAAAATACTTTATCATTATTTTTTTCATATTCCTCAGTTAAGGCAATCGAACCTAAAAAACCACCTTGCTCAGCTGTTACAGAAACAATTTCAGCACCATAACTTGCTATAAGTTTTTTTCTTTCTATGCTCATTTTATCCGGCATATATATCCTAACCTTATTACCCAAATATGCGCCCATCGCCGAAAAAGCTATACCGGTATTGCCACTGGTAGCCTCGACGATTATATAACTACTATCTATGTTAAGATTTTCATAGGCATTTTTCATTATAGTAAACGCTATTCTATCTTTTATACTTCCTGATAAATTTAAATATTCTGCTTTTACAAAAATACATCGTTTACTTCCTTTATAATTAAGTACTAATTCCAATAGGGGAGTTCTTCCTATCATTCCCTCAATATTTTTAAATTTTTTTGTATTTGTTGTACTATTCATAAGCTAATCCTTTCAAAAGTAAAATGTATTTTTAAATATTATGTTATAATATTTACATTAGTTATTATATACTTATGTATATATATTTGCAAGCAATATTTAAAATATACAAAAACAGTATACTTTAAACGTATAATATCATTATTTTTTTAGAACTATATACAATTTTTATAATAAATACAAAAAACACTTGAAATATATACTCAAATGGTATATTATATATCGTGTTATAAAGGTCATTTATGACAATACTAATTAAAAATGTCACTATAACAAAATATAATAAATTAATATATAAAAATAAAGGTAAAAAACCGAGGTGTTTTAAATGAAAAAAGTAATTTATGTAGATAATGCAGCTACAACTTCTGTTTCACAAAGTGTTATTAATGCTATGCTACCATGTTATACAGAATTTTACGGTAATCCATCAAGCGTATATTCTGTTGGATTGGAAGCTGAAAAATTAATCAATGAAGCTCGAAACCTTGTTGCACAAGCGATCGACTGCGAACCAAACGAAGTTTTCTTTACTTCCGGTGGCAGTGAATCAGATAACTGGGCAATTAAAGGTATTGCAAAACGTATGCTTGCCAAAGGCAAAAACCATATTATAACAACTGCTGTTGAGCATCACGCAGTGCTACACAGCTGTCAAGCTCTTGAAAGAGAAGGTTTTGAAGTAACTTATCTGCCTGTTGACGAATATGGTATGGTATCTGCAAAACAAGTAGAAGATGCTGTTACAGAAAAAACTTCACTTGTTACAGTTATGTATGCCAATAACGAGATAGGCACAATTATGCCAATAGCCGCAATAGGTGAAGTATGTCGCAAAAAAGGTGTTGTTTTCCATACAGATGCTGTTCAAGCAGTTGGTCATATCCATGTAAGCTTTAAAAATGACAACATAGATATGCTGTCACTTTCCGCACACAAATTTAACGGTCCAAAAGGTGTTGGCTGTTTGATAGTAAAAAAAGGTGTATTGCCAAATATACTTATTGATGGCGGAGCACAAGAACGTGGCAGACGCGCAGGCACAGAAAACGTTGCCGGCATAGTGGGACTTGGTGTTGCTATAACAGAAGCTGTGAAGGAAATAGACGAAGAAACAAAGAAACTGACTGTTTTTCGTGATAAGCTTATAGAAAATATAACAAAACTTCCATACACAAGACTAAACGGTCACCCAACAAAAAGACTACCTGGAAATGTAAATATTTCTATACAGGGTATAGAAGGTGAGGCGCTACTGCTTAGCCTTGACAATGTTGGTATATGTGCGTCTTCCGGTTCAGCATGTACAAGTGGTTCACTTGATCCAAGCCACGTACTTTTGGCAATAGGACTCCCACACGAAATTGCACACGGTTCACTCAGAATATCACTGGGCAACAATAATACTATGGAAGATGTAGACACAATACTGAAAGAATTACCTATCATTGTTGATAGACTGCGTGCCATGTCTCCTGTTTGGGAAGATATGATGAAAAACAATAAATAAAACTTATACAAAAAAGAGAGGTTAATATAACTATGTATTCAGAAAAAGTAATGGACCATTTTACCAATCCACGTAATGTAGGAGAACTTGCAGATGCAAATGCTATCGGAGAAGTAGGCAACGCAAAATGTGGCGATATAATGAAAATGTATTTCAAAATAGAAAAAAATGTAATTGTTGATGTTAAATTTAAAACCTTCGGTTGCGGTGCAGCTGTTGCAACAAGCAGTATGGCAACAGAACTTATTAAAGGAAAAACCATCGAAGAAGCTCTGAAACTAACAAACAAAGCAGTTGTAGAGGCTCTTGACGGTTTGCCACCGGTAAAAGTACACTGTTCTGTACTTGCTGAACAAGCAGTAAAAGCAACTATTTCAGATTACTATACTCGTCAAGGCATTGATCCTGAGCCAATTGTAGGAAAAATTGAAGAACACTGTCATGGTGACGAGTGTAGTTGTTCAACTCACTAAAATAAATTAACGTAACAAAAAAGCTGAGATAAATATGTGAACTGCCCTAATTTGTGTAGACAGTACAAAAAGTGCACCCATAGGGTAGACAATAAAACTTAAAATAAAACTGACTTCGCTTTTCAAGTGGAGTCAGTTTTATTTTAAATTGTATTCTTTGATTGTTTTAGAAATATATGTAATCATCTATGATGAGGCTTGTCTCCTTATAGATAGAAAGCTTAGTTTTATAAATACTCTTAGTTTTTAAAATTGAAAAAAATTTTGCATCTAAATAATTATTATAGGGATTGCCGAATATTGACATTGATAAGGTTAATCATTCTTCTTTTAGTTTTAATATTTTTTTCATATTCTTTTATGGGACTATATCCTTTTGGTATAAAAAATCCCTCTATGGTAGTTTATTTTATTTTACCATAGAGGGATTTTTTTCACTGTCCATTTTTACTGGACCCGTTCAATTTATCTCAGCTTTTTTATTATATGTCTTTTATTCAAAAAGAACAGGATATTTATCAAGAATATCTATAACTGTCTTTAATAATTCATTTATCGATGGCTTACTGATTTGTACGTCAGCACCTACCGATATACCCTTATGCTCCAATTCTTCACGTACAAGAGATGAGAAAATAACAATAGGTAATACTTTTGTATCTTTATTTTCTTTAATTTTCTTTGTAAGTGTATAACCGTCCATTTTTGGCATTTCTATATCTGTTATCAGAAGTCCTACTTTTTCTCTGAATTTTTCACCCATTTCTTCGTAAATATTTTCTATGTATTCATAAGCATCAGAACCATTTGTAAATGGGTGTACATTTTTAAATCCATAATCTTTCAATGCCTGTACCAACATTTCAAGGATTACTTTTGAATCTTCTGCAACAATAATATGCTCATAACGTGACATATTACTTCCTTTAATATCAACTTTTTCAAATTTTTGACCAAGGTTACATCTCATAGCCATACTTTCAAAGTCCAGCATAATAATAACCTCTTCATTTAAAAGAATAGTACCTATACTTAAATCATTATTTTGCATTTGTGTATTTTGTTTAATGTCGTCCCATTTAATTCTTCTTATTCCTTCTACGGTATCAACCAAAAATACAAGTGTTATTCCATTAAATTCGCACAACAAACCAAGAGCTTTTTTATAATCTACTGTCTTTTCATTATACAAAACAACTTTTAAGTCTATAATTGTACGCATTTCTCCACGAATATTTGCAAGACCTGAAATTTCTTGTGCAGACTGTGGCATTGGCACAATTTCATCAATTTGTACAATTCCTCTTAATTTTAAAACATTAATGGCATAGCTCTGTTTATTAACAGTAAACTCCATTACTTCTAATTCACCTGTACCAGCTTGAAAAAGTATATCACTCATTTTTTTTCCTTTCTCCTGTATATAATAAGGCTTTTATTTTACTAACTAAATTAATAATAGCATATTAATTTAAAAAAGTATATATTTTTTTGTATTTTTTAAAATATTCTTAATTTATAATCTTTTCTGAATTTATAGCATAACTTGTGCCATAAGCATTTAAGTCATTATAATGACTCATTGTGATTTTTTCACACCAATAATTTTTATCATTGGGATATTTTACCCATATTTCACAAGTATAATTTTTATAAACATCTTTTGTATATTTTAAATAATATATCAGACTTTGTAACTGTGACAATGAACTTTCGTGCAAATAGCCTATATCAACCAAGTTATAAACATCATTTGCATCTATTTCAAGTTCCTCTGTACGATAATTCACCCTTTTTAAAATATTTGTGCTCCTATCATATTCCCATATAGCCGTTTCTGTAAGTTGCATAGCAAATTTATATCTGTCAAGAAATCGTAATTGTTTAAAATCTCTCTCTTTTCTTTCGGAAATATCTTGTAACATGATAAAGAAAGTTGTTGTATTGGAATTTTGATTTATAACTTTTGCATTTATACTATACCAAGTATAATTTTCTTCTTCACATTTTCTCAGTTCAATTTCCGTACAAAAACCACTGAAATTTTCACTCGCATTATTGATTAAATCATTTATACGTTCAAAATCAACAGGCTTTACGGAATTTAACAGAGAATAGCTTTCACTATCAATGTTATAATTTAAGGAATTGTCACCAAAGATAGAATAAAATTCTTTATTTGCACGCAATAGTGTAGCATCTATGCCATTATATTCATATATTGCAATCGGCCAGAACATATGGTTAAACATAGTGTTTAATTCACTGCCGGGTAACCATATATCGTCCATTGATATATTTGTTATATTTTTTTTATCTTTTTGAATAATTTTTTTATTATTTCTTTTAAGTAAGTTGAGGAATGTATCAAAATCAATAGGTTTTGAAAAGAAATATCCTTGTCCTATTGAACAACCTATACTCTTCAAAAATTCCACTTGCTCTTTTGTTTCTACTCCTTCTGCAATAACATCAAGGTTTAATCTGTTTGCAAGTAGCATAACTGTACCTATTACACTGGCACTAGATTTTTTTCCGTTATATGTTTGTAAAAATCCCATATCCAGCTTTAATACATCTACCGGCATTTCACTAAGCATATTAAGTGATGAATACCCTGTACCGAAATCGTCCATTTCAATAATAAAACCTAACTTTTTAAGTTCTTTTATCTTATTTAAAATAACTTTTGTATTATCTATATATGCACTTTCAGTGATTTCCAAATGTATATCCGATATTTCTATTTCGTATTTTTCCACTAATTGCAATAATTTCTTATGCAAATTACTGTCTTTCATATCTATACGTGATATATTTATTGAAACAGGGATATTTTTTATATTCATTTTTTTAAAAATAGCCGCATAACAACAAGCTTTATCCCATACATAATAATCTACTTTAAGAATATATCCATTTTGCTCAAATATCGGTATAAATTCCCCCGGCGAAATAAAACCTTTCGTTGGGTGATTCCATCTTACCAAAGCTTCCGCACCAACAACAGTATTTGTTTCTAAATGAAATTTTGGTTGCAAAAACACCAAAAATTCCTCATTTTGCAAAGCTCTAACCATATCATTTGTAATATTTTGCTTTTTAATTTGCAAATCAAGCATACTTTTGTCATAAAAAACAGTAGTTACACCCGGCAGTTCTTTACAATACTTTATAGCCATACTTACTTTTGAATGTATATGTTCAAATGACTCTAAATTATCCTCTATACAATATACACCCACAGATGCCTCTAGGCTATAATCTTCACGATAGTTATTTAAAATCTCTTTTGTTTTTCTATTTATTGTTTCTTCCAACTCTTGCAAAGATATATCAGCTTCTAATGGGAAAAATACTCCGAAAATATCTCCGCCGATTCTTCCCATAATCGCATTTTTATTATCCTTAAAAATTTCTTTTGCACAATCCGTTAAATATATAAGTAACCTGTCACCTTCACCTATTCCAAAAAAAGTATTAATTAACTGAAAATGGTCTATATCAAAAATAATAAAAACATATTTTTTGTAAGGAAACTTCAATAAAATATTTTGAATTTCCACAAAAAACTTATTTTTTATATAAAGCCCAGTTAAACTATCGTGTTCATTAATATGTATAAGCTTTTCATAAGTTGCCAACTCATCTTTTAACTTCTGATTTTGCATTTTCAATTCTCTTTCAGAAAAAGAAAGTGAGTTTGTCATAATACCTATCCTCCAAAATATCAAAAATTTATTTCCTAACTATAGCTATTGCAGTGCAAATAATTTAAAATACATATTATAAT
>JAHHTR010000001.1 GCA_020024515.1 Angelakisella sp. | reverse complement strand
ATATTATGTTGTTTATTATATATGTAAGATTATCAAAAAGAAAGGGTGTAAAAATGAAGAGAGAACATTTGGGGAGTAGATTAGGTTTTATTTTATTAAGTGCCGGTTGTGCTATTGGTATTGGTAATGTTTGGAAATTTCCTTACATAACAGGTCAAAATGGTGGTGGTGCATTTGTTTTGTTTTATTTGTTTTTCCTTATTATTTTGGGTGTACCTGTTTTGACAATGGAGTTTGCTATGGGACGTGCAAGTCGCAAAAGTCCGATTAAAATATATGATGAACTTGCACCTAAAAATAGTAAATGGCGTATTCATGGCTATTTCGCAATGGCAGGAAATTATATTTTGATGATGTTTTATACATCTGTGGCAGGCTGGATGGTCAATTATTTTATTGGTATGGCAAAGGGCGACTTTGTAAATGCAGATGCCGAAAAAGTACGATTATTGTTTTCGGAAATGCTTGGCAATCCCACAACACAGGTATTATATATGCTTATTGTTGTAGTGGTAGGTTTTGCTATTTGTACAATGGGTTTGCAAAATGGTATTGAGCGTGTAAGTAAATTTATGATGCTTGCATTACTTATAATTATGATTATTTTGGCGGGGAACAGCATAATGACACCTGACGGTTCAGAGGGACTTAAATTTTATCTTATTCCTGATTTTAGTCGTCTTAGTGAAAATGGTGTTATGAATGTCATAGTTTCAGCTATGAATCAAGCTTTCTTCACACTTAGTTTGGGAATAGGTTCAATGGCAATATTCGGCAGCTATATTGATAAAAAACAGTCATTGATGGGAGAAGCTGTTACTGTTGCGCTTTTGGATACATTTGTTGCAATTACTTCGGGACTTATTATTTTTCCTGCTTGCTTTGCCTACGGTGTACAGCCGGATAGTGGTCCAAACCTTATATTTGTAACTTTGCCGAATATCTTCACAAATATGTTTATGGGAAGATTATGGGGCACATTATTCTTTATCTTTATGACATTTGCAGCTTTTTCGACAGTACTTGCAGTATTTGAAAATATTATATCTTGCTGCTATGATATGTTTGGTTGGAGTCGAAAAAAAGCTTGTTTAATAAATATGGTTTTAATCTTTATATTATCTTTGCCATGTGCACTTGGATTTAATGTATTGAGTTTTATTCAACCATTAGGTCAAGGAACTACTTTCTTGGATTTAGAGGATTTTATACTAAGCAATTTATTCTTGCCTTTGGGCTCATTAATTTATGTTTTGTTTTGTGTCAGTCGCTATGGTTGGGGTTGGGAAAAGTTTAAATCCGAAGCAAATATAGGAAAGGGTTTAAAAGTTGCTGATTGGATGCGTCCATATATGACATATGTACTGCCGACAATAGTAAGTATAGTTTTCCTTATTGGAATAATTAACTTTTTTAAATAAGTTGTTTATTTAAAGCAATATAAAAATATCTTTGTATTAAAAAATACAGATACTCAAAAAGCGGATTTCATTATTAAAATGAAGTCAGCTTTTTTCTTTATATTATTTAATATTTTTATGAATATAGTATAAAAGCTTGACTATATAGTACGAATTGTGTTAAAGTTCTTATGATAATAGTTTGATAATTTTTACTATTTGTTATATTTATTGTATTTCTATTCTGAGTATATATAAAATAATAAATTATATTAATAATTACATCAAAATATATTATTGAAATTTAAAATATCGGAGGTTAATCGTTTGAATAAATTACAAATTTTTTCGTTAATTGCTTTGTTGCTTTATTTTGCAGTATTACTGTTTGCGGTAACAAAAGAGAAGAAAAATCAAAATATTTTGGATTATTTCTTTGGTGGACGAACATTACCGTTTTGGGCATTATCTATTACTTTTATTGCGTCTTGGTGGGGAGCTGGCTCTGCAATCTCCACAGCGGATTTAGCTTATTCCGATGGTTTGGGTGCTTTTTGGTACTATGGAGTGCCTGTGCTTATCTCAACTTTACTTATGATTATAAGCGCAAAGGCTATTCGACGTGTCGGTTACTTAACACAAGGGAAAATGATGGAAGCTCGATATTCAAAAATGACTGCAAAAATTCTTTCTGTTATGATACTGCTTTTTATGACTTTTACAGCAGCATCACAAATGGTGGGAATAGGTGATTTCTTTGGCACTTATATGGGAATGAAATATGAATTTGCCATTATTTTGGGAACAGGTATTGTACTTATATATTCCGTTTTCGGTGGATTTCGTGGTGTAGTGCTTACTGATATTATTCAGTTTGTTTTGCTGTTGCTTTCGGCGATAATTGTATTCATTGTCTCTTTAAAACAAGCTGGCGGATTTTCTGAAATTCGCGCAACAGCGGAAGTCCTTGGAAAAACAGACTATATGAGTATCACAGCAGGTGCATCTAAATATATGAGTTATGTTATTACTTTTGGCTGTGCATGGATGATTCAAGCAAATGTTTGGCAGAGAATTTCGGCCACAAAAAATGATACAGATGCACGCAAAATGACAATAATGAGTTTTATAGCATATATTCCGTTATATTTGATTGTTGTATTTACAGGTATGGCGGGTATTGCAATTTTTGATACTTTGCCAAAGGGTGGAATTATAACAACAATAGTAATGAATTATATGCCTCCTTTGCTTGGAGCTTTTGTTTTTGTCGGAATATCAGCAGCCATTATGTCTACTATGGATTCTCTTATTAACACAGGAGCGATGACATTTGCGATTGATTTATATCCAAATCAATCCAGTGAAGAGAAAAAACTGGCGATTTCTCGCATAGCTACATTTGCAATTACACTGATCGCACTGATTATCGCAATATCAATTCGCTCTATTTTGCAAATTTCTTGGATTGCATCAGATATAATTACAACAGGCGTATTTGTGCCGTTGATTGCCGGTTTTATTTGGAGAAGGGGTAATTCAAAAGGAGCTATGGCATCTATGATTGTTGGATTTATATACTGTATTTATAATTTACTCATAAGTTTTGGTATAAATCTTCCTTCTTTTTGGGAGAAGCAATCAACAACACAAGTTTTTTTGGGAGTTTGTTTATCGGTATTTGTTTATGTGGCAGTAAGTTTATGTACAAAACCTGAATATGAAAAGGCAGATACATTTATTGCATTAACAAAACAAGAAAAATAATTGTATTTAATACTATAAAATTAAATAATTTATTTAAAGACAGACTGTTAATAATGATTTATTGATAGTCTATTTTTTCTAATTTTATATTTATATAATATTTTTATAATTGACAAGTTGTTTGTTTTATAATAAAATATAAATGCCAATTTAATAAATGTTTACAGTTTTTTGCTTTTTAGCAAGGAAGATGGGTGAAATTCCCACGCAAGAGCGTTGCTGTAATTATCCGAGGAAATTCTTATGAATGAAAATTCAGTCACTGAGAAATTGGGAAGGCAAGAAGTTTCCGCTTTTTTAGGATTTAAGCCAGAATACAACTGTAATACATTGGTACAATGCGTAGTATTTACGCCGAACTCTTCGCACTCAAGAGGTACTGTTAAGTTTTATTAGACCAAGCAAATATGCTGAGGTCTCTTTTTGACGTACAAAAATCTATGCTGAGTGTGAAAGTTCAACATAGATTTTTTTGTTTAAAAGGAGAAAGAAAAATGAAAAATGGTTTTAAGAAATTGTTTGCATTGATTTTGGTAACAATGACCTTGACAACAGGTTGTGGTAAAAATGTTCCGACAGAAAGCGGAACATCAAAAGCGGAAATATCAGAAAGCACATCACAATCAGTTTCTGTAAGTAGTGAAGATACAAAAAAAGATAGCCATTATCCTGTAACTGTAAAAACTTATAATTATGCGAGAGAAGAAATAAATACAGTTTATGAAAAAGCTCCCGAGAAAGTTTATGTAGCATTTCAAAATAATATTGAAATGATGCTCAGACTTGGATTGGGTGATAAAATTGTCGCTTGTTATGGTTTAGACGGTGAAATAGCAGAAGATTTAAAAGACGAATTTGCAAGAGTAAATTATTTGCAACAGGGATTACCAAAAGAAGATGTAGTGGCAATGCAACCTGATTTTATTTTGGGGTGGTCATCACTGTTCGGTGAAAAAAGATTGGGTGATGTTGATTATTGGAATAAGAGTGGCACAAATACATATATGTCGCTAAACAGTGGCGCAAGACCAAAGGGCACACCTCAAAAAGTTGAAGATGAAATGCAAGATATTTTGAATATAGGAAAAATATTCAATGTAGAAGATAAAGCACAAGCACTTGTTGATGAAGTTTATGCGGAAATTAAAAAGGTAGAGGACTATATAAAAGACAAAGAAAAAGTTTCTATTGCAATACTTGAAGATGAGTCCGATTCTTACAGAGTATATGGTGCAAATGTTTTGGGTGGGGATATAGCTGTTCACGCAGGAGCAGAACTGAAAATCGGTGCCGATAACAGTAAAAACATAAGTGCGGAAGATTTGGTTATATCAAATCCTGATGCAATTTTTATGGTTTGGTATGATGGCTTTCTTTCACCGGAAGAAGTTGTAAAATCAATCACAGAAAATCCTGCTTTTGCAAGCCTTAATGCTGTAAAAAACGGTAGAGTATATCCTATTAATCTTACAAATATATATTGCAGTGGTTTGCGTTGCAAAGACGGTGTTTTGGAATTTGCAAAGAACTTATACCCTGAACTTTATAAATAAGCAGAGGAGTTTTTATGAAGAAATTTATAAAAGCGGAAAATGGGTTTGTCAGTAAAACTCCACTATATGTAACTCTTACGATAGGTTTATTGATAGGTTTGATTTTTTCAGTGCTTTATGCGGTTACTATTGGTTCAACAAAGATTCCTTTAAGTGATGTATATGGTGTTATTTTTCATAAGCTTTTGAGTATAGGCGACTATGAAATTTACGGAAAAGGTCCGTTGCATGATATAGTTTTTTATATAAGACTGCCGAGACTTATTCTTGCTGTTGCGGTTGGTATGGGGCTTGCTGTTTGTGGTACGGTAATGCAGGCAATAGTCAAAAATCCGCTTGCCGATCCATATATTTTGGGTGTATCTTCTGGTGCATCACTTGGAGCAACTCTTGCGGTAATGCTCGGGATAGGTAGTTTTTTCGGCTCTAATTTTGTAGGTGTTATGGGATGCTTGGGAGCATTTTTAATATCTATTTTAGTTGTGTTTATTGCAAATATCGGAGGTCGAAGTAATTCTGTCAAATTACTTTTGGCCGGTATGGCACTAAGCTCTGTTTGCAGTGCTTTTTCAAGCTTTATAGTATATTTTGCACATGACAAAAACGGTATGATGACTGTTTCATATTGGCTTATGGGTAGTTTGGCAGGAGCAAAGTGGGAAAATATTTTGGTAATATTTCCGCTTATTCTTGTGTGTGTAATTTTCTTTATATCACAAAGTCGAATTTTAAATCTTATGCTTTTGGGTGATGAAGTTTCTGTTACACTAGGAACAGATTTACATATATACAGAAATGTTTATCTTTTGGTAACATCAATTATGATAGGTTTTATTGTATATAACTCTGGTATGATTGGTTTTGTGGGACTTATTATACCGCATATTGTACGAATACTTGTCGGCAATGACCATAAAAAACTGATACCTGTCAGTGCTTTGCTTGGTGCTATACTTTTGGTGTGGGCAGATGTGCTGTGCAGAGTCATAATTCCCAAAAACGAACTGCCGATAGGAATACTTATTTCTATGATAGGTGCACCTTGCTTTATATATTTAATGATAAAGAAAACTTATGGTTTTGGAGGTAAACAATAGTGGAAATCAGGGCAGATAATATTGAATTAACTCTTAATAATAACCATATTTTAAAGAACATATCGTTACTTGCAAAAGATAAAAAGTTTGTTGGAATAATAGGTCCAAACGGCAGTGGTAAGTCAACTATGCTAAAATGTATTTACAGAGTGCTAAAACAGGATAGCGGAGCAATATATCTAAATGAAAAAAATATCACTCAAATATCAATAAAAGACTCTGCAAAGAAGATTGCTGTGGTGGCTCAACACAATTTATATAATTTTGATTTTACTATTGAAGAAGTAGTACTTATGGGACGTTCTCCACACAAAAAAAGTATGGAGAGAGATAATGCCGAAGACTATAAAATAGCAAATGAATGTATAGATAAAGTGGGTATGACTTCTTTGAAAGGGCGAACATTTTCAACACTATCGGGCGGAGAACAACAAAGGATTATACTTGCGAGAGCTTTGGCGCAACAAACAGAATGTATTATTTTAGATGAGCCTACTAACCATTTGGATATTAAATATCAACTTCAATTACTTGATATAGTGAAATCTTTAAATATTACGGTAATTTCTGCTATTCATGATTTGAATATTGCCGCTATGTACTGTGATTATATCTATGCTATGAAAGACGGTGGTGTTTTGTATCAAGGCACTGCTGAGGAAGTTTTGACATCAAAAAGAATAAAAGAGCTTTACGAAGTAGATGCAGAAGTTATAAAAAATAAGTATGGCAAAATGAATATAGTTTATTACACAAAATATATATATTGAAAGATTAAAACAGGTGAATTTGAACAAATAAATTTTCAACAGTAATACATTAAAAAACAACAAACCCTCCTATGCAGTAAATAGATACATAGGAGGGTTTATATAATTATTAATATTTATCTACAAAATCAGAATGGTTGTTCACAAGAATTTGCATTTGCAATTATCACTGCGTTAGGGTGATTTTGTACAAGTGTTGCAGGGAAATGTGCTGATACTTCACCATAGATTGCTTGTCTTACAACTGCTCTGTGCCAATCACGGAATACACCCAAAACAATTCTGCGTGCCGATAGTATTTCGTTTATGCCTATTGTTACACAACGCTTTGGCATAGCATCTATTGCGCCGTTTAGGTCGCCGACAGAGTTGATAGTTCTTGTCTCTCTTGATATATCAAGTACACGTGTTTTTTGTTTTGCAAATTCATCAGGTGTCATTTCGGGATTTGGTTCATTGAATGCAAGATGTCCGTTTATACCAATACCGCCAAAAGCTATATCTACGCCGCCAAGTTCTGCAATTTTGTTTGGTATAAAATCAACATTTTGTGGGTCAGGGAAAATTCTTTGTTCTTCCGACATAACAAGTTCAGGTTTGATTTTTGTGTATACATTCTTGTTCATAAAGCCTCTGAAAGACAGCTTGTGGTTTATGTCAATGTATGTATCATCATCATTCAAATACTCGTCCATATTTATGAACCAGCAATTTTTAAGGTTTATATTTCTTTCGTTTACAAGTCTTACAAAAATAGGATATTGACCAACAGGACCAACAGGGCAGATAAATACAGTCTTTTTGTTCTCTTTGTTGTTTTTTTCTATCTCGTTTACCATTTCAAGTGCTATTTGATAGAAAACCTCACCACTGTCACCTAGTTTTAAAAGTGGAATTTTACCGTTCTTACCTAAATCTTCTTTTGAAATTTGAAAATAATTCATAAATCTTTCTCCTTTTAATTTTTTGTAAAAAAGAAATTTTGCTATTGATTTTAATTACTATATATTATATAATTAAATTAATTAATTAATACATTGAGTCGATTATAACACACTATTAATTAAAAGTAAAGGTGGACTTTTTTATTTATGCCAAAAGTAGGAAATAATTTACCAAAGGTAAAAAAGCAAAATGAAGTACTAATAAAGGAAACTATTTTCTATAATGCTCCTATAACAAGGGTAGAAATAGCAGAAAAATTAAATCTGACTCTGCCTACTATTACTACCAATGTTTCACGTATGATAGACGAAAATCTTTTGTGCGAAATAGATTGTGATACATCATTGGGAGAAAAGGCACTAGGCAGAAAAGCAAAATATTTGGATATAAATCCACAATCAAATTATTGTATAGGTATCGAAATACTGTTAAATGGTGTATATGTTTGTTTAACCGATATATTTGGAAGGGTACTGTACAGCAAAAAGTACGATACAGTTTTTACAATATATGAAGATGCTGTCAAAGAGATTAAAAGTTATATTGATAATATAATTGTTAAATCTGAGATAAACAAAAATTTGATACTGGGTGTTGGTGTTACCGTTCCGGGATATATTGATAGTCAAACCGGTTTTGTAAAAAAAGCGGTAGCATCGGTATGGACAAATAGATTTTTGTCAAGAGATTTGCAAAAGGAAATCAATGTCCCTGTTTTTGTGGAAAACAATGTAAGAGCAAGGGCGATTGCCTATAAAATATTCAAAAGAGACAGTTCACTTGTCGATTACGCATATTTTATGGTTTCTCGTGGTATTGCGTGTCCGCTTATTTTGGGTAGCAAGGTATACAAAGGAAATCACTATTCCACAGGTGAGATTGGTCATACAATAGTTGACAGAAACGGTCCTGTGTGCAGTGAATGTGGCAGAAAAGGGTGTCTTGAAGCCATAGCAAGCGAAAGCGCAATTTGTAAACAGTGTGAAGATGCAATAAAAAATAATGAGGACACAGTGCTTAAAACAATATCTAAAGATATTAATAACATAAATATAGAAGAAGTTTTGGAAGCTCAGAAAAAAAATGATAAAGTAGTAAATGGCATAGTAAGAAAATCAATAGATATACTTGCTATTTCGTTATCGAATATCATCAATTATATTTCAGTACCGTATATAATAATTGACAGTATGTTGTTATCGACAGAGAAAAATCAAAAGATGTTTACAGATGTTTTTTATGAAAATTTATTGTGTATAAATGATGAAAAGACAAAGACTGTATTTTTACCATCTGATGTTAACAGAGGTGCACTGGGTGGTTGTGCTTTAGCACTGCAAAAAACCATATTTAAATATTAATTTTTGATTTTTAATATAAAATGTATTTTTAATAATGAATAAATTCAATGATGTGAGGTATGATACTATGGGTAATTTGGTAATTATTCACGGTGGCGGACCGTCTCCTGTAATAAATGCTTCGTTGTATGGAGCTATAAAAGAGGCTGTATCCCACACAGAAATAGAAAAAGTTTATGTTGCTATTGGTGGAACAGGTGGTCTTATTGCAAAGAACTTGAAAGATGCACGTTCATTTACAGATGAACAGTTGGAACTGTTACTGCAAAGTCCGGCATCTGCAATTGGTACATCTCGTGACGCATTGGAAGAAAAAGAATATAAAGAAATGGTAGAAGTACTAAAAGAATTTAATATAGATATGGTACTTATGAATGGCGGTAACGGTACAATGGATACTTGTGGCAAGCTGTTTATGGCATGCGAAGGAACAGGTATTCGTGTAATGGGCATACCTAAAACTATTGATAACGATATAGCGATAACAGACCACGCACCGGGTTTTGGCAGTGCGGCAAGATATATTGCCGGAACAGTTGCCGAGGTTGCTTGTGATGTTAGGGGATTACCTATACATATTTGTGTAATAGAAGCACTTGGCAGAAATGCGGGTTGGATAACAGCGGCATCAGCTCTTGCAGAAGATAGTGGATTTGCACCTGACCTTATATATCTACCTGAAAGAGATTTTGATGAAGAAAAATTTCTTTCAGATGTTAAAAAGCTGATTGATGAAAAGGGTTATGGAGTTGTTGTTGCAAGCGAAGGACTACACTATGCAGACGGTAAACCTATTGTTGAACCTATTTTCAAAGTAGGCAGAGCAACATATTTCGGTGATGTAAGTGCACATCTATGCAACTTGATTATCAAGAAATTCGGTTATAAGGCAAGAAGTGAAAAACCGGGACTATGTGGCAGAGCATCTATTGCATGGTTATCGGATATAGACAGTAAAGAGGCACAAGAGGCAGGCAGAGTAGCAGCAAAGAGTGTTATCGAAGGCGAAAGCGGAAAAATGGTTGCATTCAAGAGAATATCAAATGGACCATATAAATGTGAAGTATTTCTTGTTGATACAAAAGAAGTTATGATGTTTGAAAGAAAAATGCCTGATGAATTTATAAATGAAGAAGGAAATGGTGTTACAGAGGCATTTAAGGAATGGTGTAGACCACTTATAGGAAAACCACTGCCTAAACTTGTAACATTTAAAGAAGAAAAGTAAGATTTAGTTTAAAAAATTTTTCATATAAAAATAAAATTTATAGGAGATGTAGACTTATGGCAATAGTACCAATGAGACCTCTTTTGGAGGCAACACAAAAATATGGATATGCACAGGGTGGGTTTAATGTAAATGCAGTAGCGCAGGCAAAAGCGGCTATTGAAGTTCACGAGATGTTTCGTTCACCTGCTATACTACAAGGTGCTGACCTTGCAAATGGTTTTATGGGTGGCAGAACGGACTTTTTGAATGCAACTGTTGAAGACAAAATAAAGGGTGCAAAAAATATCGGTGATGCAGTTAAAAAATATGGTACAGACGCAACTATTCCTGTTGTACTGCATCTCGACCATGGTAAAGATATGGACAGTGTAAAGGCAGCTATTGATGGTGGATATACATCTGTTATGATAGACGGTTCATCACTTCCTTTTAACCAAAATATTGAACTTACACGTGAAGTTGTAAAATATGCACATGCTCGTGGTGTAACTGTTGAGGGTGAACTTGGTGTACTTGCAGGTGTTGAGGACCATGTATTCAGTGCAACATCTACATACACAAACCCAATGGACGCAGTTGAATTTTTTAAGAAAACAAAAGTTGACTGCTTGGCAATAAGTTATGGTACAATGCATGGTGCAAGCAAAGGTAAAGATGTTAAACTTCGCAAAGAAATTGCTATTGCAATAAAAGAATGCCTAATGCATGAAAATATTTTCGGTGTACTCGTTAGCCATGGTTCTTCAACTGTTCCAAAATATATTGTAGATGAAATCAATGCTTTGGGCGGTGAACTTACAAATACTTATGGAATAGCACTTGAACAACTAAAAGCAGTTATTCCTTGCGGTATAGGTAAAATAAATGTTGATACAGATATTCGTCTTGCTGTAACACGTAATATGAAAGAATTATTCGAACAAGAACCGGTTATGCAAAAATCCGCATCAATAGGTAAAATATATGACTTGTTGGAGAGCAATAAGTCAGCATTTGATCCACGTGCATTCCTACCACCAATAATGGATACAGTAATGTATGGAAATATTCCTGATGAAGATGTTGCAAAGATTGTAAGTTGCGTTGAACGAGGCGTAAAAGAGGCTGTTGGTACACTTATTGTTGAATTTGGCAGCTTTGGTAAGGCTCCACTTGTAGAAAAAGTTACACTTGACGAAATGGCTGAGCGTTATAAAAAAGAAGGTATATAATTTATATATCACTTTTTATTATAAAATTTTAAATTATATGGGAGTAAAATAAATGAAGCATATCTATCTTAATCTAAAAAGATTTGATATTTCCCCTGAAAACGGTGGCGTTAACAGGATAGCACCACTGAAAGATTGGGGAAAGTACATCGTTGAAAATACACAAGCAAAACTTAATGAATATGATAAAAACGAAGTAGACTTTGTTATGTATATGCCTGAGGCACATTTACTTGGTGCAAAAAGTGCTGTTTGTTGTGAGGACAGTGCTGTTAAACTTGGTAGCCAAAGTGTATACAGAGCAGATACAGCAGTAGGCGGAAATTTTGGTGCATTTACAACAAATCGTACAGCTAACATTGTAAAAGAAATGGGTTGTGTTTCTACAATAATCGGTCACTGTGAAGAACGTAATGATAAAATGGGTATTTTGGCAGAGGCTGGCGTTAGAGATACAAAAGCAGTTAACAGAATACTAAATCAAGAAATTTTGGCAGCGCAAAAAGCTGGTCTTCATGTACTATACTGTATTGGAGAAAAGAGCGAAGAACAAGAGCGTTGGCAAGAAGTTTTGGGTGAACAACTTGAAATTGGACTAAACGGTGTAGATAAATCTAAGGTTGTTATCGCTTATGAGCCTATTTGGAGTATTGGACCCGGAAAAACTCCTGCAAGCAAAGACTATATACAAATGATTGCTAAATTTGTAAAAGAAAAAACAGGTGATATAGATGTTGTATATGGTGGCGGTTTGAAGGTAGATAATGCCGAAATGCTTGCAAGCATACCTGAAATTGATGGCGGACTTATAGCACTTACACGTTTTCAAGGGGAGATAGGATTTTACCCAAATGAATATCTTGAAATCATTAAAACATATATGGGTAAATAACAATTATAAATTGATATAAAATGAAAGGAAATTAGAAAAATATGAAATTTGAATTTGAATACGGCCAAGGCACAATGAGCGCAGAGCTTCCTGATAACACTGATTCATTTATACCCGGTGTTACAGTAAAAGATCCTGAATGTTTGCCACAAGATTGGGATACACTTTATAACGAAACTCTAAAATCAATAAGAAACCCAATAGGTATGCAAACTCTTACTGAAATGGCACACAAAGGCAGCAAAGTGGTTTTTGTTATTCCTGATATAGTAAAGGGTGGTAACCATGAAACAAGTCACCGTAAAGTATCAATAACAGCTTGTCTTGATGAACTTTACAGTGTCGGTGTAGAAAAGAAAGATATCTTGCTGTTATTTTCAAATGGCTTACACCCACGTGCAACTGTTGCTGAAATGCAAACAATTTTGGGTGAAAAACTATTCAATGAGTTTTACTTTACAAACCAAATAACAAGTCACGATAGTGAAGACTATGATCATCTGGTAGACCTAGGCTTTACAGAAGCAGGCGACCATGTTATCATGAACAAATATGTTTTTGATGCTGATATCGCTATCCTTATCGGACATACACAAGGTAACCCTTACGGTGGTTATTCAGCAGGTTACAAACACTGTGCAACAGGTATCAGTCACTGGAAAACAATAGCTGCTCACCATGTACCAAAAGTTATGCACAAAGCGGACTTTGTACCTGTATCAACAAAGAGTTCAATGCGTACAAAATTTGATGAACACGGTATGCATATGGAAGAAAAAATGGGTAAAAAATTCTTCTGCTGTGATGCTGTTCTGGATAGCCAATCAAGACAAATCGCTATATTCAGCGGTTATGCAAAAGAAATGCAACCAATCAGTTGGAAAGTTGCTGATAAGAGAACTTATGTAAAATGGGCAGATAAAAAATACGATGTTATCGTTTTCGGTATGCCAACAAATTTCCATTATGGTAACGGTATGGGTACAAACCCAATTCAAATGATGCAAGCACTTTCAGCACAAGTAATTCGTCACAAGAGAATTATGAGCGACCACTGTGTATTCATCGTTTCAAGTATTTGTGACGGCTACTTCCACGAAGAAAGATGGCCATATCTAAAAGAACTATATGATATGTTCCAACATGACTACAACAATGTTTTGCCTGATATGAACCGTTACGGCGAGTATTTTGCAACAAATGAGGAATATATACGTAAATATAGATATGCAAATGCTTTCCACCCATTCCATGGTTTCTCAATGATGAGCTGTGGACATATAGCAGAGATGAATACATCCGCTATATATATTGTTGGAGCTCGTGAGCCAGGTATTGCTCGTGGTATGGGACTAAAAACACGAGCTACTTTTGAAAAGGCACTAGCTGATGCTAAGAAGAAATATGTTGGAGAAAATCCAAATATCCTTGCACTACCACTAACATTCAAAACAACAGCTGTTCACCTATGCATGAAAGATGACTTGATTTAATAATTAAAAAATAAATTAATTTCATAACAAAATAATCCCCATAGGGAAGATACTTGAAAAAATATTATTTTCAAGCCTACGCTATGGGGAGTATTTCTTTTTTGGAGACAGTATTAAAAAAATATAATTTTATAATTTTAAGGTTATATTTGATTTTTTTTAGAATATAAAGTAAAGATAATTTTATTGACAAAAATATAGTTATATTGTACACTTCTTTTTATGAAAAACAGCATAAAATAATGATAAATTTATAGAAATATTTTACTTAAAAGGAGGCAATTATTTGCAATTAAATGAATTTTTTAAACAGTTTAAAAGACCTGCTCTTGCTTTTTCAGGGGGTGTGGATTCATCATATCTATTGTGGGCGGCGAAGCAAGCGAATTGTGATATAAATGCGTGGTTTTTTAAAACGCCATTTCAACCTCAATTTGAGCTTGAAGATGCACAAAGACTTGCTGAAGAAATTGGTATACATCTTGAAATAGTTGAATATGATGTGTTACAAAATAATGATGTTGTGGAAAACCCTTCTAACAGGTGCTATTATTGTAAAAAGACTTTATTTACAAAATTACTGGAAAAGGCAAAAGAGGCAGGTTGTGATGTTATTTTTGATGGTACAAATGCCTCAGATGACATAAATGACCGTCCCGGAATGCGTGCAATTTCAGAATTGGGTGTGCGTTCTCCATTGCGTGAATGTAACTTGACAAAAGCAGAAATCCGTAAACTTTCTAAGGAAGCAGGTCTTTTTACCTACAATAAACCTTCATATTCGTGTCTTGCTACCCGTATTCCAACAGGAACAAAATTGACTTTTGAATTATTGAAAAAAGTGGAACGAAGTGAAAAAAGTCTATTTAAAATGGGTTTTTCCGATTTTCGTATTCGTGTAGTTGGAAATAGCGCAAAAATACAATTAAAGACAGAACAAATGCCATTGTTGCTCACAAAACGTGTTAAAATAATAGATATTTTGTCAATTGACTTTGAAGATATATTACTTGATTTAAAAGCGAGATGAGGTGGACATAGAATGGAAAGAGATAATATTCTTGCATTATTAAAACAAGTTAAAAACGGTGCCATCTCCCCAGAGCAAGCTCTTTTGAATTTGAAACTAAGTCCGTTTGAAGACTTAGGATATGCAAAGATAGATTACCATAGGGCAATACGACAAGGTTCACATGAGGTTATTTACGGTAGTGGTAAAACAGCAGAGCAAATAGTAGGGATTACTTCTGCAATGCTCAAAGAAGGTGTTTTAGGTATATTAATTACACGAATGACCCCCGAAAAGGCACAAGAAGTGGAAAAATTTGTGCCACTTATTTATGATAAGGTATCGCAAATAGGAATTGTAGGCGAAAAAAATTTATGTGATACAGACGGAGTTATTGTAGTAGCAACTGCTGGTACAAGTGATATACCTGTGGCTGAGGAAGCTGTAATTACTGCTGAATTTTTGGGAAATTGTGTAGAAAGATTATACGATGTCGGTGTTTCGGGAATACACCGCTTACTTTCTAAAATGGATGTTATAATGTCGGCACGTGTAATAATTGTAGTAGCAGGAATGGAAGGAGCACTTGCAAGTGTCATAGGTGGGTTGGCAGATTGTCCCATAATTGCTGTACCCACCAGTATTGGTTATGGTGCAAATTTTGGAGGAGTATCTGCACTACTGTCAATGTTAAATTCGTGTGCAAGCGGAGTTAGTGTTGTCAACATTGATAATGGTTTTGGTGCAGCCTACCAAGCAAGTATGATTAATCATATAAAAAGGAGTGAAAAAAATGAGAACACTTTACCTAGAATGTAATATGGGTGCGGCAGGCGATATGCTTATGTCTGCACTGTATGATTTGTTATCAGAAACAGATAAACAAGATTTTTTGAATAAGATGAATAGTCTGGGACTTGACAACATAAAGCTTTCTTGTAAAGCTGTGCAGAAATGCGGTATATATGGAAGTCACATTTCAGTTTTAGTTGATGAACAAGAAGAACATAGTGAAGATGCGGATTTAGAACATATAGAATCTCATCATCACCATCACCACGAGCATACCAACAGTCACGATCACACACATAATAATGAACACAGTCATCATCATTATAGTTATCATGATATTTGTGATGTAATAGAAAAGTTGGATTTACCTGAAAAAGTCAAGGCAGATGCTATTGATGTATATAAATTAATTGGTGAGGCGGAGTCGTTTGTACACAATACGTCAATCGAGCAAATACATTTTCATGAAGTAGGTTCACTTGATGCTGTGGCAGATGTTGTTGGTTGCTGTTTACTTATCAATAAACTTGATGTTTCATCAATACTTGCATCACCTATACATGTCGGCAGTGGTTTTGTACATTGTGCACATGGAGTTTTGCCTGTTCCTGCACCTGCAACAGCGCATATTTTAATGGGAGTGCCTACATATAGTGGAAATATTAAGGGAGAACTTTGTACACCGACAGGTGCGGCTGTTCTTAAACATTTTGTGCAGAAATTCGGCTCAATGCCTGTTATGACTACTGAAAAAATCGGATACGGAATGGGTAACAAAGATTTTGAAGTTGCAAATTGTGTACGGGTATTTTTGAGTTCAGAGAGTGAAGGACATGATGAAATAGTAGAATTAAGCTGTAACTTAGACGATATGACACCTGAGACTATTGGCTTTGCGATTGATAAATTAATGGAAGAAAAGGCACTTGATATATTTGCAACACCGATAGTTATGAAAAAAAGCCGTCCTGCATATATGCTTACTTGCCTGTGCCGACTCGAAGATCAAGAGCGTATGACAAAACTTTTACTCAAACATACAACTACACTGGGTGTACGTTTCAAAATTTGTAATCGTAATATATTATCATATAAAATGCGTACAGCAGAGACAAAATACGGTTCAATACGCATAAAATGTGGATATGGTTATGGTATCAATAAAGAAAAGGCTGAATATGAAGATGTAAAGCAAGCTGCAAGTATATATAATGTATCTATTGCAGATGTACTCAGCGAAATAAAGTAACCTAACAAAAAAGCTCAACCCATTAGAGTTGAGCTTTTTTGTTAGGTTACTTTTGCAACCATAAAAAAGAAGATTTATGAAAAAATTTTTAGAAGATGGCTAAATTAATTTGTTTGAACGGTTTGATTGTGGGTTAAAAACCTGCGTCTATTTAGTCTTGTAAGTAAACCCAATATCTTTTTGGTTTTGTAAGTGTGTGTAAATTCAGCTAATGCACAAGCTGTATCTACTATATTCACAATCATAGATTCCTTATATTTTGGCATTTTTGTAATAGTCAAAGGCCACATATGTTTTGAAATTATATCTTGTTCAAGCTCTGTTAAATCGAAATTTTTTTTTGCATTGTCCAGTGCGATTTGTGGGTGTCTGGTAAGCCTTTCCCATTGAGAAAAATCTGTATCCTCGTCCCAATTAAGCAAGTATAAATCGTGTAGCAGACCGGCGCGTGCCACCGCTCTTGCATTTAGTTTCCATTTTTTGCACAGTGCAAAACTTATTGCGGAAACATATATACTGTGGTCAAGACAAGACATATCATCAATATGTTGTTCAATATTATCCATTTCCTGAATTAAAGGATTTTGTATTAAATCATAAATACATTTAATGTATTCTTCTTCAAGCGCTTTTGTCCACATAAAATATATACCTTTCTTTCTTCAAAAAAAAGAATAATATAATGTGTATACAAATTATATTAAAAATTTATATGTGTCCATTATACTATATAATTTTTTGTCTGTAAATAGTTTTCTTTACATATTAACAAGTTTTTAATAATTTTGTCACTAAATATAGTATATGCAAATTATAATAATTTCTTATATATATTTTGCACAAATATATACAAATGTTTGTATATATAATTAAAGTAAATTTTTAAGACAAGGATAAGTGTTAAATTTAAGTTCATCAAGTGAACTTTCTATGGAATCCACTCTTGCAAAAAATTCACCGTATTCTTCATAATCAAGCATTGCGTTAAGTTGTGAAATCATTATTTGTATATCGTGCAAGTCATTGTGATTAAAGTATATTACAAAATATTTTTCGGCATTTTCCCAGTTCTTTTTTAAATTTTCAGTATATTTGTATACGGATTTGCTGTCAATAATATCATTGACAACAGTACTTTTTATATTTTCCGTATCGGTCATAAGTTTTTGATAGTTTGAGCGAAAATTGAAAAGAGAAATAACCGACAGGCTCAATATTGCTACAAATAGGATAATTGCAGTATAAAATCTTTTAATTTTTATTACCACCTTTTTAAGATTTTTTTATTATATTACACTTATTGTCACTGTCAACTGTCATAATGTAGACTTCTTTTATGTCTGTTTTTTGTTTTTTTAGTTCATTATATACCCATTTTTCATTTTTTTGTGTAACCATTAAATTTTCACTGTTTATTGCACCGTTTATAATAAGTGGTATAGGTGGAATATCTTGTTTTTTGTCACCTTGCAATTTTAAGTCCTCAGGCGTTGCGTTTCTATATAAATATTTTTCGTATACACTGAGTTTGCCGGTAGTTTCCACAATGGCAAGTTCAATTTGACTTATGTCAAAGATTTTTTCTTGCCGCAGCTGCAAAAGTAGGTCTTCAGGAGAAATTCTCAGTTCTTTCAGTTTTGCCTGATTGATTTTTCCGTCTTTTATAACTACCATACTTTTACCTGTAAATATTTTTGCACATTTTGGGCAGTGCAAATTTATTTGAGAAATAATTACTTCCAGTATAACAAGTGTCATAATGGGAATAAGTCCCATAAATAGAGGTGTATCCACATTTTCCAGTGGTAGTGTGGCAATATTTGAAATTAATATGGTTATTATTAATTCGGTAGGTTGAAGTTCGCCTAGTTGTCTTTTTCCCATTAGCCTAATTATAAATACAATAATAAAGTATAAAATTATTGTACGAAGTAAAGATACAAGCATAAAAAACCACCTTTTGTTCAAAATAATAGTGTAATGTTATTATTTTAATCAAAAAAGATGAAACTATACTATGAATAAAAAGGATAATGAAAATGTATATTAATGCCTCTTTAAATATTAATTTATCAGAAATTAAAAACACACTGAAAAACAGTCAAGATTTAGTTATACAAGAATTTAAAATGAATGGTGTAAATGGTGCAATAGTTATGTTTGATGGGCTTGTGTCTAATTTACAGGTAACAGAACTTTTACTGATACCGCTTACTGATATAAATAGAGGAAAAACGGGTAATGATATTTTTGATTTACTTAAAAATGAAATGATGAATGCTTCTGATAAAAAAGAAGTTGAAACTATGGAGCAATTATATAATTTTTCAATGAGTGGGTTTGCAGTATTGCTTATTGATGGTTCTAAAAAAGGTCTCGCTTTTGGTTTTCAAGGATTTAGCACACGTGGTATAGATTCTCCGCAAATTGAGCAAACTCTATATGGTTCACGAGAAAGTTTCAATGAATCGGCAGTGACTTCTGTTGCACTTATAAGACGAAAATTAAAATCAAAAAATTTGATAGTTGAGGGAGTGACAATAGGCAGTATAAGTCATACTTCCGTAAAAATGTTGTATTGCAGTGACCTTGTAACAACAAAAATGATAGAAGAAATAAAGGAGAATTTACAAAATATAAATTTAAAAGCGGTTTTCAGTGCGTCATACTTATCGCCTTTTTTGTGCAAAAATAAAGTTTCGCTGTTTAGTCCAATCGGTAAAACAGAACGTCCTGATACGCTTTGCAGTAAACTATGTGAGGGTAGGGTGGGTATAATAGTAGACGGCGTACCTTTCGCTCTTATTTTGCCGTATTTGTTTATTGATAATTTTCAAACGCCTGATGATTATATCAATCGTCCTTTTTATACTTGGTTTATAAGATCGCTCAAAATTATAAGTTTTTGTGTCACAATACTTTTACCGTCAATTTTTGTTGCAATTATGACATTTCATCACGAATTAATACCGACGGTTTTATTTGATGACATGCTGTTTTCGGTTGCGAAAACACCGCTTTCGCCTATGTGGGAGAGTTTTTTTATACTTATAATGTATGAGCTTTTGCGAGAAGCGGGACTAAGGCTTCCAAAACCTATCGGCAGCGCAATAAGTGTTGTAGGTGGACTTGTTATAGGTGATGCGGCGGTAACAGCTGGGCTTGTTGGACTTCCAATGCTTATTGTTACAGGTGTTACCGCAATTTGTTCATTTACCGTAACACACCTTTATCAGCCTGTAACAATACTTAGATTTATATTTATATTTTTTGCAGGGATAACGGGCTTTTGGGGACTTACGCTCGGAGTTATAGCAATGATAATAAATATATCTTCAATAGAGTTTATGGGTGTGCCATATACTGCACCATTTTCACCATACAGCAAAAAGTTTTCGCAAGATTTGATATTCAGAAGAAGTTTTAAGAAACTGAATAACAATAATTTTACAATCAACAATATATCAAAAGACTAAAAAAACAGGAGATGAATAGTTATAAATATTATTAAGAATACTGACACATCACCAACAACGTATTTTAAACCTATGTATATATTTTTGCTGATATTTTCTTCGAGATTTTTTATGTCGTTAATTCGTTCGGGAACATCGAGAGAAATAGGTTCAGTTATTATGGGAACAGCGATTGCAAGTATTATAAAATTTGCATTAATACTTCTATTTGTAAAGTTTTGGGAGAATATTGAGGAAAAATCCTTGGGTAATATTACAGAAAAAATATGTAATTCTATACTGTTTTTATATTTTTTGATATTTGGTGTATATTCCGCTTTGATATGCACTAAATTTGCGGTTATAGAATTCTACGATAAAAAATTATTGTATTTTTATTTGGCGATTTTTTTATTTGCAACTTTTTTTGTTTCATTAATGGGTATACCTGCACTGATTCGTGGTGGTTTTATACTGTTTTGTCTTATTGCTTTTGCTATTGGCGTATTGATTATATCCGTATTTCCGAAACTTAATTTTTATAATCTTTTGGAATTTAATATTTCTTTTAGAGAGACAGCCATTGCCACATATGAAAATATGATGTTTTCAGCTGAAATCATTACCTTTGCAAAATTAATGAAATATACTTTTCCTTCAGCAAAAAAGAAAGATATTTTTTTACTTATGCTGAGTAATTTTCTGGGAAGTATTGTTGTCATTGTTTTTATAGTGGCAGGTGTTGGCTCGTATGCACAGTTTAGCAAAATACCGACATTTGCACTTGCAAAGATAACAAGGGGATTTTTTATTGATAATGTACAGGCTCTGTTTTTTTGTATTTGGGTAGCTCTCGGTGCAATCAGAAGTATTCTTATGTTTAATTTTTCTTTTGAGTATTTTAATAAGATTGCTATTTCACACAAAACAGTTAAGATGTTTATTTTCTTGTTGTTTTCTTTTATAACAGCCATTATACTAAATACCATTAGCTATAATATGCTTGTAACTGTTCATTTGTGTGTATTTATTTTGAGTGTTGTAATACTCCCTTTAATCTATATCACAACCACGAAAATATTAAAAAAGAGAGGTAATAAAGATGTATAAAAAGATAATTTGTATTTGTTTTTTTCTATTGTCTTTATTATTTGTGGGTTGCAGTGATGTTTTTATAAATTACACTAAATCAGCCGAAATCTTACAAGTATCACGAAATGACAATAAATATGAAGTAAAAATAGTAATTAAAGAGAAAAACAGTAATGAAAAAGAAATACAGAGAAATATTATGTCAACAGAAGGTGATACGATAAAAGAATGTATAGAGAAAATAAGATTTTCCGAAAATGAAAATGTGCTTTTGTCATCTGTGCAATATATTATAATAAACAACATAACAAGTAAAAATGTTATAAAAAACATTTGCAAAGAATTCGCAGAGATAAAGACGATATCACCGAAAAGCTATATGTTTTTTTCTTTTACTGATACAATTAATGATAAAACAATGGATTTTTTGCAAAGCAAACTGAAAAATATACAAAATATAAATTTTAGAACAGGAAATGAGTTATATTTAATATCATCGCACTGCGTAGATAACTTACATTCTTTATTAATACCAATAATTAAAACAACCGATAACAATATATATTGTAAATATATCGGAGTATGTGATAAAGATTTTTCCGTACTTGATATAGAAGATTTTAAATTTATATCAAATGAATTACTGAAATTTAAACCATATACAATTAATATAGAAAATAATATTATTGATATTAAAGATATTGTGTACACATCTGAAATTTTAAAAGAAAGTGACAATACAGTAAAAATAAATATTATTATTTCTCCGATTGCCTATATACGCGAAAACATACAAAAAGGTGAATTGAAAAAAATAAAAATTGAAGTTGCAAATAAATTCAAAGAAAAAGCAGAGAAATACACAAACGAAAAATATACGGAAAATTTATTGTATAAATTTATAAGACATTCAAGGAAAAATCAAGAAATATTGGAAAACTCTGAAAATATTGAATTCAATATAACTGTAAATACAGATTTTATAAGCTCGTAAAAATTTGTAAAATTCTTGACTTATATATTGCCTGTTATAATAAAAATATATATGGAAACATTAATAATATATTAATATAAAGTGAAAGGGTTTACAGATGAAAAGAAATGTTTATAAATCGGTTAAAGTTCTGGTATCAATACTGGATTTGATTATTATTTGTTTGCTTTCTGGAATTGTATATTTTAATATAACAACTCCGGAGAGTTTTTCTGTTACAAAGGACGAAGATATAAATTTTGTTTCCTGCCTGTCGTTTAAGGACTGTAAAAAAACAGTAGAAAAAAGCACAGACAGAGAAGTTTATTTTTTGAATACAATACCAATAAAGACAGTATCGCTCAATGTTGTTGAGCGAAAAACAGTTACAGTAAGCGGCGCGCCTTTTGGTATAAAGATGATTAGTAATGGCTTAATGGTAGTGGGTATGACAGATGTATGCACCGATAGTGGCCGAATAAACCCGGCAAAAACAGCAGGAATAGAAATAGGAGACATTGTTTTGTCGATTAATGGCAAAAAGATACATTCAAATGAACAGCTTGGCAGTATTGTAGAAAGCAGTAACGGTAATGCGCTTGATTTTGTCATTAAGAAAAAAGACAATATTATGCACAAAAGTGTAAAACCCGTCAAAAGTGTAGGTGACAAAGCTTATAGAGTAGGTATATGGGTTAGAGATAGCTCCGCCGGTATTGGCATAATGACATTTATTGATAAAAACAGCGGTACATTTGCGGGGCTAGGTCACCCTGTATGTGATATTGATATAGGTGACGTTATGCCACTAAAAAGCGGAGACATAATGCGAACGGTCATTACAGGTTGCAAAAAAGGTGAGAGCGGTGCTCCCGGTGAATTAAAAGGAAAGTTTGAAGGCTACAACTCTATCGGTGAAATAAAAATCAACACGGAAACAGGTATTTACGGAACAATAAGAAACAATATTTACAAAGGTAGAGAGCTTCCTATTGCTTATAACAATGAAATAAAGATAGGTAAGGCATATGTACTTACAACCATTGACGGTGAAGGGCCAATGGAGTATTCGATACAAATAGAAAAGATACAAAAAAATAAGGATAATACACAAAATATGGTAATACGTGTTACTGATCCTCGTCTACTTGCAAAGGCAGGAGGAATAGTTCAAGGTATGTCGGGCTCTCCGATAATTCAAGATGAAAAACTTGTGGGGGCGGTTACCCATGTTTTTGTAAATGATCCTACACGTGGTTATGGTATTTTTATTGAAAATATGCTTAAAACGGCAGAAAAAGTGGATAATTGATTAAAAAGAGAGGTTTTTTTTAAAAAGACTTGACAAGTATAAAATATGTGATATACTGTTACAGTAAACAAAGTAGAACAATATCTGTTCTCACCTATCGAACTTTATTTTGGTACGGTCAATATCTTTAAAACTTATACGTTTAATTATGTTGATTTGTGGTGCGAGCAGCTTTAATTAGTTGTTCGCACTTTGTATTTATTTAAAAATGGAGGTGCTTTGCTATCAGCAACAAAGAACTGCAAATCAACGAGGAGATTAAGGACAAAGAAGTACGCCTTATCGGTGTAGATGGAGAACAACTTGGAGTAGTGCTTACTGCAAATGCTCTGAATATGGCTATTGAAAACGATTTGGATTTAGTAAAAATAGCTCCTCAAGCCACACCACCTGTTTGTAAAATAATGAACTACGGCAAATATCGTTTTGAGCAAACAAAGAGAGAAAAAGAAGCTAAGAAAAATCAAAAGGTAATTGATATTAAGGAAATAAGACTTTCAGTAAATATTGATACTCACGATTTTGAAACAAAAGTTTCACATGCTAAGCGTTTTCTTACAAGTGGTGACAAAGTTAAGGTAACAATAAGATTTCGTGGACGTGAGATGGCTCACGCAGAACTTGGTGGTGAAATACTTAAGAATTTTGCCGATGCATGTGCCGAGTTTGGTTCTGTCGATAAGATGCCTAAACTTGAAGGACGCAGTATGATAATGTTCTTGACAGCAAAGACTACTAAGTAAAAATTATTGGGAGGATAAAGATATGCCAAAGCTAAAAACACATACAGGTGCTAAAAAACGTTTTAAGCTTACAAAAACAGGTAAGGTTAAGAGAGCAAAGGCTTTTAAAAGCCATATACTAAACAAGAAAACATCAAAACGTAAGAGAAACCTAAGACAAGGTACTTACGCAGATGCTTCAAATGTAAAAACATTGAAACTGTTAATGCCAGGTAAATAATTTGTATTTACTATATCTAAAGATTGATTTTATAACGGAGGTATAAGGATATGGCTCGTGTTAAGAGAGCGACTATGACACATAAAAGAAGAAAAAAGGTACTAAAACTTGCACGTGGATGCTTTGGTGCTAAGCACTCACACTTTAAAATGGCTAAACAAGCTGTTATGAAGTCAGGAAACTACGCATACGTTGGCAGACGTCTAAAGAAAAGAGATTTCAGACGTCTATGGATAACACGTATTTCAGCAGCTTGCAAAATGAATGATATCAATTACAGCACATTTATGAATGGTCTTAAAAAAGCAGGTATTGGTCTAAACCGTAAAGTTTTGTCTGAACTTGCAATTAATGATGTTGCTGCATTTGCTGCTCTTGTAGAACAAGCAAAGAAAGCTCTATAATTTTCTTTTAATTGCACTCGTATCAGTTTTTCGATACGGGTGCATAGTTTTAGTATTTGGAAAATATTTATTAACAAAATTATAAAAAAATAAACTGTATATGTAAATTAATTGATATTTTCAAGATGCTAAGTATGATAAAAGAACAAATTTTTATTTTTTGATTTATTTTTCTTTGCTTTTTATTAAAAAATGCTTTATAATGTACTCTATAAAAAAATAAACTTTATTAATGTGTTTATTAAGGAGATAATTGTGAAAAACATAACATCAAAAGATAATTCTATTATAAAACAGGCAGTACAATTAAATAAAAGTGCAAAAGAAAGAAGAAAAAGCGGACTGCTTTTTTTGGAAGGACTTCGTCTATGTACAGATGCCACAAGGAGTGGATATGTTGCAGAGGTTGTACTTTTGACACAAATTGCATTTGAAAAATATAGTATAGAACTAAGAAATACAATAAATTTAGCAAAGAATGTATATATAATAACAGATGTACTCGCAAACTATATAGCAAATACACAACATACTCAGGGTGTTTTTTCAATAGTGCAAAGACCAAATCATAGCCGAAATGATATAAGTTTTACAAATAACAGTAAATTTATTATACTCGAAAATTTGCAAGATCCCGGTAATATGGGTACAATAATAAGATGTGCAGAGGCTTTTGGAATGACATCTGTAATAGTATCAAAGGACAGTGTAGATGTATGCAGTCCGAAGGTTTTGCGTAGCGCAATGGGTAGTTCTTTGCGTATGCCGATTATAGAAGTGGATAGCATTACTGATATAATAGAAGAAATGAAAATAAAAAATACATTTGTCTATGCGGCAATACTAAATAAAAAATCAATTAAACCATCGGAAATGCAAATAGGAAAAGGTGGAATAGCAGTTGTTATCGGTAACGAGGGTAATGGAATTTTAAAGGAAACTTACGAAAAGTGTTCAAAAACCGTATATATACCAATGACAGAAAATATCGAGTCACTAAATGCAGCATCAGCGGCAACAGTGTTGATGTGGGAGATGTCGCAAAAATAATAATGAGGTGATGTTTTGGCAAGTACTATTGAGTGGATAATGTTACAAGAAATGTTTGGATATGGAAGTACAAAAGCTCAAAAGATAATTGATGCGTATACTTCTCCCGATAAACTTTTTGCACAGAGAGATTTTGAATATCAAAATAATACTCTACTTACTCAAAATGACAGAAAAAAACTACAAAATATTGATAAATACCGTGTTATCGCTGAAAAGATAGTAACAGATTGTGAAGAAAATGATATAAAGATTATTACTATTGATTGTGAATACTATCCTGATAATTTAAGAAATATATATTCTCCACCGCTTGTTATTTACTATAAAGGTGATATAACAATACTTAAAACAGAAATAGCAATAGGAATAGTCGGTACACGAAATCCGAGTGAATATGGTATACAGGTAGCAAGTATTTTTAGCAGAGATTTTGCAAAATACAAGGTGGTTACGGTAAGTGGACTTGCAAAAGGTATAGATACTGTTGTACATAGGGAAACTTTGATAGCAAATGGCAGAACAATAGCTGTTTTGGGTTCAGGTCTGGGAAATATATATCCGGCGTCAAACAAAGAGCTTGCAAGAGTGATAATGGAAAATGGTGGTCTGATAATGACAGAATATCCGCCCACATCACCACCAATGTCTTATCATTTCCCTATACGCAATAGAATTATATCAGCAATATCAAAAGGTGTATTAGTTGTGGAAGGCACTCACAAAAGCGGTTCGCTAATTACAGCGGGACATGCGTTGACACAAGGCAGAGATGTTTTTGTTGTACCAGGGAATATATTTTCTCCACAGTCTGAGGCGACGAATTGGCTTGCTCGTGAGGGTGCTGTTATTGCAACATCGGCAAAAGAAATAATAGAAGAATATCCATATATCCATTTAGAAACAGAGAATAAAGAAGATATGGGAAATATAGATGAAAGATGTGTATCTGTAAAAATAATAAGTGATGTTGATATAATACAAGAAAAAATAGTAATAAAAGAAAATAAGAATGAAGAAATAAAGAAAGAAGAAAATAAAAGTACAACACTCCCACCTTATCTTAATGAATTGCAAAAAGAAGTCTTTTTGCTTATAGACAAGTCACCGATAACATCTGATGAGATAGCACGAAAACTTAAAATACCTATGCAAAAACTACTGTCAGTATTGACGCAATTGGAACTATTCGGACTTATTACAGCAACAGCCGGCAGAACTTATATTTTGGCATAGCGATTTTTAAAAAAATAACTTCTATGGAGGATATTCCTCCGTTTTAAATATATTATATTTAGGTAGGTAAAACGATGGCAACAAAAAAAACAGCAACGAAAGACGTTACAAAAGATACAAAAAAGACAGCTGCAACAACTAAAAAGGTTGCAAAGAAAACGACAACAAAGTTATCTGCCACAAAGGGTGGATATGATAAACTTGTAATAGTGGAGTCACCAACAAAGGCTACAACCATAAAAAAATATTTGGGCAAAGGTTACGAAGTTTTGGCAACAATGGGACATGTTCGTGATTTGCCAAAGAGCCGTCTGGGCGTAGATGTTGAACATGATTTTGAGCCACAATATATGACAATTCGCGGTAAAGGTGATTTAATAAAACAATTAAAGACAGCGGCGAAAAACTGTTCAAAAGTATATCTTGCAACTGATCCTGACCGTGAGGGGGAGGCAATTTCATGGCACTTGGCACATATTTTGGATATTGATATAACAAAGAAAAATCGTGTTACCTTTAACGAAATAACAAAAACCGGTGTACAAAGTGGTATGAATAACCCACGTAGTATAGATTTGCAGCTTGTAGATGCACAGCAAGCAAGACGTGTTCTTGACAGAATAGTGGGATATGAGCTCAGTCCGTTTTTGTGGAAGAAGGTTCGTCCAAATTTATCAGCAGGGCGTGTGCAATCTGTAACAGTACGTATGATTGTTGACAGAGAACACGAAATACAAAACTTTGAGCCACAGGAATACTGGACAATAGACGGAATGGTTAGTAAGGTAAGCGGAACAAAGACAGAGCAAAAACCATTTGCTGTAAAATATTATGGAATCAATGGAAAAAAAGCCGAGATAAAGAGCAAAGAAGAAGCAGATATAATTCTAGAAAATTTAAAGACTGCTGAATTTACAGTAACAGGCATCAAAAAAGGTATCCGTAAAAAAACACCACCACCACCATATATAACATCAACTTTGCAGCAAGAGGCATCAAAAAGACTGGGTTTTCAAGCAAAACGTACAATGAAGGTAGCTCAGGAGCTATATGAAGGTGTAAACGTTGACGGATACGGTGCGGTAGGTCTTATAACCTATATGCGTACAGACTCTTTGCGTATATCAGATGAGGCACTTGCAAAGGCAAACGAGCTTATTTTAAATAAATACGGCGATAAATATGCTTTGAGTACTCCCCGCAAATTTAAAACAAACAAAAACGCACAGGACGGACACGAAGCTATTCGTCCATCAGTAATAGAGCTTACACCACAACAGATAAAAGAAAATTTAACATCTGACCAATATAAATTATACAAAATGATATGGGACAGATTTGTGGCAAGCCAAATGGCAGAGGCTATTTATAATACTGTTTCAGTTGATATAAAGGCTGATAAATATAACTTTAAAGCATCAGGTTTTACAGTTAATTTCGATGGTTACACAGTGCTATATACAGATGCAGACGAAGAAAAGGGTACATCACTGCCGGAACTATCTGAAAACGAAAAATTAAAAGTAAAGGAAATCAAAGGCAATCAACACTTTACACAGCCACCACCACGCTATACAGAAGCTACACTGATAAAAGAACTTGAAGAAAACGGTATAGGACGTCCAAGTACCTATGCACCTACAATAACAACAATTCAGCTTAGAGGATATGTTGAACGTGAGCAGAAAGTTCTGAAACCTACGCTTTTGGGTGAAATCACAACTCAGCTTATGAAAGAGGAGTTTGCGGATATTGTTGACACAGGCTTTACTGCCGGTATAGAGTCCTATCTTGATAAAGTAGAAGAAGGCAGTGTAAACTGGAAAGAAATGATAAAAACATTCTACACAGCATTCAAAGAAAATATGGAAATTGCGGAAGAACATATGGAAGGCAGAGATATGCGTATTCCTGATGAGGAGACAGATATTGAATGTGAATTATGTGGACGCAAAATGGTTATTAAGACAGGAAGATTCGGTAAATTTCTCGCTTGCCCGGCATTCCCTGAGTGTCGCAATACAAAACGTATTGTAAAAGAGACAGGTGGAATTTGTCCGCTGTGTGGCAAAAAGATTATACAAAAGAAGTCAAAAGCAGGCAGAACATACTATGGCTGTGAAGACAATCCAAACTGCGAATTTATGACATGGGATTTGCCAATATCGGATAAATGCCCAAAATGTGGTGCAACATTATTTAAAACAACCGGAAGAACAAAGAGGATACATTGTTTAAAAGAGGGTTGCGGTTACGAAATATTGGATAACAACAAATAATTATGTTATTTAACTTGAAATAGTACAGGAGAAACAATCAATGGATAAAAAAGTGACGGTCATCGGTGCCGGCCTCGCAGGGTGCGAGGCGGCATGGATACTTGCAAATAACGGTGTACAGGTTACACTGTGCGAGATGAAACCGACAAAATACAGTGAGGCACATAAATATGACGGTTTTGGTGAGCTAGTTTGTTCAAATTCATTAAAAGCTACACGAGAAAACTCAGCCGCGGGAATGCTAAAAACAGAAATGAGAATGTTAGGTTCGCTAATATTAAAGTGTGCCGAAAAAACAGCGGTATCGGCAGGAGGAGCTTTGGCTGTTGACAGAAAGGCTTTTTCAGATGAGATTACAAAGGAAATTAAAAGTCACCCCAATATCACTGTTAAATATGGTGAAGTGACTGAAATACCAAGCGGTGAACTTATTATATCAACAGGTCCGCTTACTTCAAAAGCTTTTGCAGATACAATTGGTAGCGTTTGCGGCAACAAATATTTAAGCTTTTATGATGCGTCAGCACCTATTATATTGGCAGAAAGTATTGATAAAGGAAAGACTTTTTTTGCGGCAAGATATGACAGAGGCGATGCGGACTATATAAACTGTCCATTCAATAAAGAAGAATATGAATTATTCTATAATGAGCTTATTGATGCGAAGACAGCGGAATTACACGAATTTGAAAGAGAATACTTTAAGGTGTATGAGGGCTGTATGCCAATAGAAATTATGGCTAAACGAGGCATAGATACTATGCGTTTTGGACCTATGCGTCCGGTGGGAATAGTAAATCCATATACTAACCATCGCCCATGGGCAAATTTGCAACTTCGCAAAGAGACAGAGAGCGGAGATATGTATAATATGGTAGGATTTCAAACAAACTTGCTTTTCGGTGAACAAAAGAGAGTATTTTCATTAATTCCGGGACTTGAAAATGCAGAGTTTGTAAGATATGGTGTTATGCATAGAAATACTTTTATTGATTCGCCACGACTTCTTGACGGAACATTTAACTTAAAGAGTGATAACAGAATATTCTTTGCCGGACAAATGACAGGTGTTGAAGGATATACAGAATCAGCAGCATCGGGACTTATAGCAGGACACGCAATGCTAAAAAGATTACAGGGTAAAAAACTTGATGTACCGCCAATTGAAACAATGATAGGTTCATTGTGCAGATACATAAGCAATCCCGAAGTAATAGATTTTCAGCCATTAGGCAGTAATATGGGCATTTTACCAAAGCTTGAAACAACAACTCGTGAAAAACAAGCAAAATATACGGAATATGCACAAAGAGGCTTAACAGCTATGCAAGACTATTTGCAAAGAATGAATGGTTAAAAATTAAAAACTTTTCTTAAAATTAATACAGCACTTGTATAATAGGAGATAAAAAAGGAGATTGAGAGACTATGGCAAAGATAATTTTAGATGCTTTTGGTGGAGATCATGCACCTTTGGAAGTTATAAAAGGTGCATCACTTGCTGTTAAAGAGTTTGGTGTGGATATAATTTTGACAGGTAGTAGAGAGAAAATAACAAAGGTAGCACAGGAAAATAATATTTCTATGGATAGAATAGAAATAGTTGATGCGCCTGATATTATGCCTGTTTGTGAAGATCCTACAAAACTGATAAAGCCACAATACAGTAATTCATCTATGGCGGTAGGCTTTAATCTTCTTGCAGAAGGCAAAGGTGATGCCTTTGTCAGTGCTGGAAGTACCGGTGCTGTATCTGTTGGTGCAACATTTATTGCAAAACGTATAAAAGGAATAAAACGTCCTGCGATAACAACTGTTATTCCTTGCGAAACAGGTAGATATGTACTTTTGGACTCAGGAGCAAATTCTGAGTGTCGTCCCGAAATGCTAAGACAGTTTGCTATTATGGGTTCAATATATGCAAAAGAAGTTTTGGGAATAGCAAACCCACGTGTCGGACTGGTAAATATCGGTACAGAGGACTCCAAGGGAACACCACTGCAAGTAGAAACAAATGTACTGTTAAAATATTGTAAGGAAATAAATTATATAGGAAATATTGAAGCAAGAGATTTGCCGCTAGGTGGCTGTGATGTAGCTGTTTGTGACGGATTTACAGGGAATATTGTACTGAAACTTACCGAAGGAATGGGTAAAATGATGAAAAATTCTCTTAAATCTATGTTTATGAGCAATGCTATTTCAAAGATAGGTGCAGTGTGCGTAAGTAAACAGTTGAAGGCATTTAAAGTAAAATTTGACTATAAGGAATGTGGCGGTGCAATACTTTTGGGTGTAAAAATGCCTGTAATAAAAGCACATGGCTCATCAGATGCACGTGCTTTCAGAAGTGCAATAAAACAAGCAATAGCATGTGTGGATTCAAAAATAATAGAAGTTATAGAAAGTTCAATGAGAGAACTTGAACAACAAGAAATAGAAAAAAAGGAAGATGGCAATGAGTAATAAAGACAGATTGTTTGAACTTCAAGAAAAAATAGGTTATAAGTATACAAATATAGGTTATTTGGAGCGTGCATTAACACATTCCTCTTTCTCAAATGAAGCAAAACAAAAACCGGAAAGTAACGAAAGAATGGAATTTTTGGGTGATGCTGTGCTTTCAATAGTAGTATCAAATCATATATTCCATAAATTTCATCTTGATGAGGGTGATTTAACAAAGATAAGAGCATCACTTGTATGTGAGAAATCATTGTTTGAATTTGCAGAAAAAATACAACTTGGTAACTATTTGTTACTTGGCAAAGGCGAAGAACTAATGGGTGGACGCACAAGACCGTCAGTTGTTTCAGATGCTTTTGAGGCAGTAATAGCAAGCATATATCTTGACGGAGGACTGGAACCTGCGTCAAAATTTGTGCTTTCTTTTGTAAAAGACGAACTTGAACACAATACTCAACATTCATTCTTGGACTACAAAACAATGTTGCAAGAAATAATACAGAAAAATCCTGAGGAAAAGGTATCTTATGTATTGGTTTCTGAAACAGGCCCTGACCACGACAAAGTTTTTGAAGTGGAAGTACACCTAAACAGTAATGTTATAGGTAGGGGAAAATCGAGCAGTAAAAAGAGTGCGGAGCAATTAGCGGCAAAGGAAGCTTTACAGCTTATGGGTGAAAACGTTGGCAGGTAATATAGCAATATTTGTTCCACATAGTGGTTGCCCGCAACAATGCAGCTTTTGTAATCAAAAAACAATATCAGGAACTGTAAATATACCGACAGGCATAACAGCTTATGCAATATGTAAAGAAGCTCTTGAAAATTTGCCGAAGAGAGTGGGAGAAGTGGAGATAGCTTTTTTTGGAGGCAGCTTTACAGCAATTAAAAGAGAGTATATGCTTGAACTTTTACAAGCCGTAAACTCTTTTTTAAATGATGAAAGAGTAAAGGGTATCAGAATTTCCACACGTCCCGATGCTATTGATGATGAACATTTACAGATATTAAAGCAGTATGGTGTAACCGCAATAGAGCTCGGTGCTCAGAGTATGGATAACGAAGTTCTTAGGATAAATAAAAGAGGACATACCGAACAAGATGTTGTAAATGCGTCAAGATTAATCAAAAGCTATGGATTTTCATTGGGCTTGCAGATGATGACCGGACTATATAGAGCGACAGAAGAAACAGATATACAGACAGCACAAAAAATAGCTATGCTAAATCCCGATACAGTACGCATATATCCAACAGTTGTATTAAAACATACAGACTTGTGCGATTTTATGAAACAGGGCTTATATAATCCGCCTAATGTAGATGAAACATTACCTAGACTTGTCAAAATACGTAAGATTTTTGAGAAGAATAATATAAAAATTATACGTGTCGGACTGCATGCTTCCGAAACAATGGAGACTGATATTGTGGGTGGTTGTTATCATCAGGCACTGGGAGAACTGTGCGTCAATGAGGAAGTTTATGAAGATATACTATCGCAACTTTCAAAAATCGACAAGAAGGAAATAACAATAACTGTAAATCCGAAAGGTTATTCAAAAGTAGTCGGACAAAAGAAAAGAAACATCGACAGACTTGTGGATAAGGGTTACAAAGTGACAATTATACAGGGCACAAATGATATGAATGAAATGTTTGCTTTAAGTTAAATATAAGACTTATAACGACTTTAATGTTTATTGATGTGCGAAAAGTAAGGGAGAGATTTTTTTGAAACTAAAAGGAATAGAGATGCAAGGTTTTAAATCCTTTGCTGATCGCACAAAATTGACTTTTGAAGATGGTGTTACCGCAATAGTTGGGCCAAACGGCAGTGGTAAAAGCAATGTAAGTGATGCAATTAAATGGGTTTTTGGAGAACAGTCGGTTAAAAGCTTGCGTGGAAGCAAAATGGAAGATGTTATTTTTGGGGGAACACTCAATCGAAAATCGCAGGGGTTTGCAAAAGTATCCGTAACTATTGATAATACAAGTCACAATATAGATATGGATAGCGACGAAGTGACAGTTACACGAAAGCTATATCGCAGTGGTGACAGTGAGTATAAAATAAATGGGAATTTGGTAAGACTCAAAGATGTTCACGAATTATTTATGGATACAGGACTTGGCCGAGATGGTTATTCTGTTATAGAACAGGGAAAAATTGCCGATATTGTAAGTCAAAAAGGAAATCAAAGACGTGATATTTTTGAAGAAGCGGCGGGTATTTCCCGTTTTAGATACAGAAAAGCCGAGGCAGAACATAAACTTGACGGTGCAGAAGAAAACTTACTCAGATTAAAAGATATAATGACAGAGCTGGAAAGTCGAGTAGAACCACTTAGAATTCAAGCGGAAAAGGCAAAAGAATTTTTGGTGCTTATGGACGAAAGAAAGAGTCTTGAAATATCATTATGGGTAAAGAAACTCGAAAATTTATCGGAGCAGATAAAAGAACTTGATGACAGAATTTTGCTGAACAAAGCCGAAAAAGAAAGCATTGAAAATCAGCTGAGCAAAATAGAAGAAGATATTGAAAATTGTGAAAAGTTACAACAAGAATACTTGGTATATTTTGATACAAAGCGAAATTTTATCAAAAATATGCAAGAAAGTATTTTTGATATGCAAACCAAAACTGCAGTTATGCAAAATGATATTGCACATAATAAGCAAATGGCTGAAATGCAATTAAAAGAACTTGAAAAGTTTGGACAATCAAGTGAAGAAACACAAAAAGAACTTGAAAACAAAAAGATTGTTATAGAAAAACAAAAAGAAGAACTGAGCCATAAAGAAGCTGAATATAACAGAATAAGTGCTGATGAAGACAGATTAAAAAGCCAAAAACTTGATGAAAAAGCAAAATTGAATGTAATAAATGCAAATATTGAAGAGCTTAAACAGAGTATAGCAAAGGTTCAGATAGAAAAGGAAACCTCAGGAACACTTATTGAAGAAACAAAAGAGAGATTGGAAACCTTAAAAAAATCTTCCGAAAGCGCAGAACTAATTGCAAAACTTGAACAGGAACTTAAAGACGCAAAGTTTTTTGTTGAAGAACTCGAAGAAAATATAGAGACTTTTGCAAATAGTACAAAGGGTTATGACTATAAGATTTCGTCAAAAAGAGAGATACTGGAAGAAATACAGACAAACCTACGTGCTTATGAAAAAAAGGCAAGTGAAAAATTGCAACACGCACAGCTTCTTTCTGATATGGAAAAGAATATGGAAGGATACGCGGGCAGTGTAAAACATATTATTGCTATCAGCAGTCAAGGTTCGGCACTTAGGGGTGTGTATGGTACGGCATCATCGCTTATTGATGTTGATAAAAAATATGCTCTTGCAATAGAGATAGCTATGGGACAGGCTATGCAAAATATTGTTGTTGATAATGAGAATACAGCAAAAAAATGTATATCAATACTAAAAAGCTCAAATAACGGACGTGCAACATTTTTGCCGATAAGTACGCTTGTCGGTTCTCCTATTGATGACGAAAATTTGTTTAAAATAGACGGCTTTGTAGATGTGGCTTGTAAGCTTGTTGATACAGGTGAGAAATATCGTGGTGTAATTGATTGGTTACTGGGCAGAATAATTATTGCAGAAGATATAGATAGCGCAATTATTATTGGTAAAGCTGTTTCGCATAAATATAAGGTAGTGTCGCTTGATGGACAGGTTGTAAATGCTGGTGGATCACTTACAGGCGGTTCAACAGGAAAAAGCGGTAATATACTAAGCCGAAAGAGTGAGATAGAACTACTTCGGACAGAGGCAAAGGAAATTGCCGAAGAAATGTGTGCTTTGGAAGAAAAAGAGAATGCACTTTTGCGCGAGATAGCGGAAATAGATGCCGTTGTTCTTGGTATAAATAGCGAGAAGCGAACAGCAGAAGAAGATTTGATTTCTGCCAATGCCGAGTGTAAGAGAATTAAGATGTCGCTTGATGAAGCAAGGGAGCGAGACGAAAGAGCATATAAAGAGACAGAGAAGCTTGCAAACAGAATAAAAGAGCTTGAAAATCAAGGTTTAAATTCAATGGAAATGATTGATAAATTGAATGATGAACTTCAAAATCTTAATGAGAAATATTCTTTAAAACAAAGTAACTTACAGTTGATAACAGAACAAATTGAAGATTTTAATGAAAAAGAGTCCAATTTACAACTTGAATGTGTGAGACTTGAAAAAGATATAGAGTCATCGCAATCGGCTATTGATATATTTACACAAAGACTGAAAATGGATATTTACAAAAAAGAAGAAACAGAACAGAGTGTAAAGAGACTAAATATTGCCATTGAAGATCTGGAAAAGCAAATAGAAGAAAATATAAAAAATATTGCTGACGGTAAAGTGCAAATTACAGAGACACAGGCAGAGATAGACAATAAACGTACTGAGCAGGAGTCAACAGAGCAAAAAATATCGGAACTACGTAAAACAGAAAAGATAGTTGCGGCAAAACGTGAAGAAATAGCTATGGATTTCGGTAGAAACGAAGAAAAAAGATTGTCTTTGCAGAGTGAAAATGATGATATAGTAAACAAGATGTGGGACGACTACGAAGTACTGAAAAGCGAGGCTTTGGAAATTGCAGTAGAAATAGAAGATGTCCAAAAGGCAAATAAGAGACTTTCTGAACTTAAAAATCATATAAAGTCAATGGGTAGTGTAAATGTAAGTGCTATTGATGAGTATGCTGAAGTTTACCAAAGATATACTTTTATGAGTGAACAAATAGCAGATGTGGAAAATGCAAAAGCTAAACTTTTGGAACTTATATCGCAGCTTTCAACTGATATGTGTAATATGTTTACCGAAAAGTTTAATGCGATAAACAAAAACTTTAAAGAAATATTCAAAGAGCTTTTTGGTGGTGGAACGGGAGAACTTTTGCTCGATGACCTACAAAATCCATTGGAATCAAATATTGAAATATTTGTGCAGCCACCCGGAAAGATTATTAAAAATTTGGCATCATTATCGGGTGGTGAGCAAGCAATGGTTGCTATTTGCATATATTTTGCTATACTTAAAGTAAGCCCTGCGCCGTTTGTTTTGATTGATGAGATAGAAGCGGCTCTTGATGATGTCAATGTTGTCAGATTTGCTACATACCTCAATAAACTTACAGATAATACACAGTTTATTTCCATTACACACAGACGTGGTACAATGGAACAAGCAGATGTGTTATATGGTGTAACAATGGAAGAAAAAGGTGTTTCAAAATTATTGAGATTAAATATCGGTGAAATGGAAGAAAAATTGAAAATGAATATTAACTAGGTTTTTAAAATTGTGGTTTATATAAAAATATTTAATGTTTATTTTGAGTATGACAGAGTACAAAAAAATAAGAAGACAACGCTGATTAATGAAATTGATGGACATACAGCTATTTACATTAATATCAGTAATGATTTTCTTCATTTTTGAGTTGTGTATTTTATTATTGACTATAATTATTTTACCTATCATATATTTAAATAAAAGAAAAAACAGAAATTAGACAGAAAGGTGATAGTGGATTGGGATTTTTCGATTTTTTTAATAGAGGTTTAAAAAAGACAAGAGAAAAACTTGCTATGGATATTGACTCTTGTGCGAATAAATTGGGTGCGGATACATTGGAAGACTTGGAAGAAATTCTTATTATGTCGGATATAAGTGTATCAACAGCAAGTAAGATTTGCTCTGAACTTGGTGCAAGAATGAAAAGAAAAAACATTGATGCAACAGAACTTCGCAAAGAATTAAAAGAAATTATAGTGGAAATGTTGTCTCCAGATGTTTCTCTTGACCTAAGTGGAAATCCGACTGTAATAATGGTTGTAGGCGTAAACGGAGTTGGTAAAACAACAACAATCGGCAAACTTACACACCACTTAATGAGCGAGGGCAAGAGTGTAATAATAGGTGCGGCTGATACATTTCGTGCGGCTGCATCAGAACAGCTTACTGTTTGGGCAGAGAGAAATAATTGCAAGATAGTAAAACATAATGAAGGTGCAGACCCGGGGGCAGTGGTTTTTGATACAATAGCGGCGGGACAGGCACGTGGAGCAGATGTTGTTATTTGTGATACAGCAGGCAGACTTCATAACAAAAAACACCTTATGGACGAACTGCTGAAAATGGACAGAATTATTAATAAAGCAGCTCCTGACAGTGTAAAGGAAGTTTTGCTTGTGCTTGATGCAACAACAGGACAAAATGGACTGTCACAGGCAAAACTGTTTGCCGAAAGTTGTGCAATTACTGGTATTGTACTTACAAAACTTGACGGAACTGCAAAGGGCGGTATAGTAATTTCAATAAAAGAACAACTTGGTTTGCCTATTAAATTTGTAGGTGTAGGTGAACAAATTGATGATTTAAAGCCATTCTCGGCAGAAGATTATGCACAGGCATTACTGTTTGGGGAGGATAATCGATGAAATTTGTACTTGCAAGCAACAATGAACATAAATTAGGGGAATTCAAAAGAATACTTGAACCCATGGGACACAGTATAGTACCACAAAATGAAGTTTGCCCACCTTGCGAGATAGAGGAAGACGGCGAAACTTTTAGGGAAAATGCTTATAAGAAAGCTTACGGTATATATAAGACAGTAAATATGCCGACAATAGCCGATGACAGCGGACTATGTGTAGACGCGCTCAACAATGCACCGGGAGTATATTCAGCAAGATATTCCGGTATGGGTGATGCAGAAAACAATGCAAAACTTTTGCGAGAACTAAAAGATGTTTCACAAGAAAAGAGAACAGCACGTTTTGTTTGCAATATATGTGTAGTTATGGGCGAAGATAATATTATTGAGACACAGGGTGAGTGTGAGGGTTATATTGGATTTGAACTTCGTGGCGAAAATGGTTTTGGATACGATCCGCTCTTTATGGTTGGAGAAAAAAGTACAGCCGAAATGTCACCACAAGAGAAAGATTCAATTAGTCACAGAGGAAAAGCACTGGAAAGATTACAAGAAAAATTATTGAAGTTAGGTTAATTTTGTAAAGAAATAGCCGACATAGTATATAATTTTTAAAATTTAAGTTTAATTTAAAAGGAGAAAAATATTTTGTTAACATCAAAACAAAGAGCCAAATTAAAAGGTATGGCAAATACAATAGATACAATTTTACAAGTAGGAAAAGACGGAATAGGCGAGCAATTAATAATACAAGTTCGTGATGCTTTGACAGCAAGAGAATTAATAAAAATATCAGTACACGAGACAGCTCCCTGTACACCGCAAGAGGCAGCCGAGGAACTTTCACAAGCCATAAAATGTGAAGTAGTACAAGTAATAGGCAGAAAAATTATTTTCTACAAACGTAATGGGAAAAAACCAAAGATAGAATTAGGTAAACTATAATAACAATTTAACACCCAAAATAGAGATTATTGAATAACTTTGTAAGATAGCTAACGTATTATTGATAAAATAAAACTTTATAATGGAGTTGTACCTAAAATAACAGTTTTTTTAAATAATTTTAGCTAAGTAAAAGAGAGGAAGAGTCTATGGCATCTGTTTTAATTTACGGTGGAAGTTTTAATCCAATACACAACGGTCATACCGCTGTTTGTCAATATGTTGCGGAAAATTTTTCTTTTGATAAAATAATACTTATGCCTGTATTTTTGCCACCACACAAGGAAGTTGTAAATACTGCAACACCGGAGCAGAGACTTGATATGTGTAAACTTGCGGTAGAGGATATGTCATTTATTACAGTAAGTGATTATGAAATAAAAAAAGGCGGAAAGAATTATACTATTGATACTATACGTGATTTTATGAAGCAAAACCCACAAGATAAGTACAGCATAATGATAGGAACTGATATGTTTCTTACATTTGAAACATGGAAAGAGTGGGAAAATTTAGGTAAGCTTGTTGATATATTGGTGGTGTCTCGTGAAAAAGACGACAGAGAGGCACTGAAAACAAAACAACAAGAACTTTGTAAATACGGAATACATTCAAAAATTCTTTCCAATCCGATTAATGAAATATCATCAACACAAATTCGTTTTTTGAGTGAAAGCTACAAAGAAAATACGCCTGTACCAAGACGTGTGTATGAATATATGGCAAAAAATAAGATTTATACAACCGATAAAGCGGTTGAAGAAATATGTACGATAATTAAGCCTATACTTAAAGAGACGCGATACATACACAGTAAAAATGTGGAGAGACGTGGAGCGGAGCTTGCAAAGATTCATTCGCTCGATGAAACCAAAGTGCGTATTGGCTGCATACTTCATGATATATGTAAAAATATAGACAAAGAAATTTTATTGCAAATGTCAAAAAAATGTGATATAATCGGGGATATAAATTTTGAAGAAAGTCCACAATTACTGCATAGCTTCGTTGGTGCGGAATATATAAAAGATAGGCTCAATATTTTCGATGAAGATGTTATTAATGCTGTCCGTTACCATACAACAGGCAGACCGAATATGACGGGAATTGAAAAAGCGGTGTATCTTGCAGATATTACATCGGTGGAAAGAAACTATCCTGATGTAGACAAGGTTATTGAGTTGTCAAATGAAAGTTTGGATAAAGCGATGTTGTTGTCTTTGGAATTTACAAAACAAAACGTTTTGAAAAAGACAGGAAAATTACCTTGTCAAATTCAGCAAGACGCATTGTTATATTATCAAAATAAAGTAAATAATTAATATATTATAGATAGGAGTTATAAATATGACATCAAAAGAAACACTTAAACATATACTTAAAGCCATTGATTTAAAACATGGTAAAGATATAGAAGTGCTTGATATCAACGGTATATCACCACTGGGTGATTACTTTGTAATTGCAACAGGCAGTAGTCCTGCACAAATTAAAGCTATGAGTGACGAGATAGAAGATATAATGACACAAAACGGCATTGAACCTAAAAAAGTAGATGGTAAAGAAACTTGTCTATGGGTTCTTATGGACTATCGCGACATAATCATTCATTTGTTTAATAAAGAATCAAGAGATTTTTACAGCCTTGATAAAGTATGGCAAGATGCACCACGTCTTGATTTATCAGAGTTTAGTATAAAGACGGAAGAATAATCTAAAACTTGATTTATTAAAATATGATTATGTTATATTGGTATTTTTTTAACAAGTAACAAGTTATACAAAATATAAATTGTGAGGAGTAGAAAAAGTGAAATACGATTTTGACAGTATTGAACAGAAGTGGCAAAAACGTTGGGAAGAAAAAAACTCGTTTGCCGCAACAACAGATTATACAAAACCAAAGTTCTATGCCTTGGTAGAGTTCCCTTATCCATCGGGACAGGGGCTACATGTAGGACACCCACGTTCCTATACAGCACTTGATATAGTTGCAAGGAAAAAACGTTTGCAGGGATATAATGTGCTTTATCCAATGGGTTGGGACGCATTTGGTCTACCTACCGAAAACTTTGCCATAAAAAATAAAATTCACCCTGAGATAGTTACAAAAAACAATGTCGCAAGATTTAAATCCCAGTTACAAAGACTTGGTCTTTCATTTGATTGGGAAAGAGAAATCAATACAACTGATCCTGATTACTTTAAATGGACACAGTGGATATTCTTGCAACTATACAAAAAAGGACTTGCTTACAAAAAAGAGATGTCAGTAAACTGGTGTACTTCTTGTAAGTGCGTACTTGCAAATGAAGAAGTTGTAAATGGCGCTTGTGAACGTTGCGGTAGCGAAGTAGTACACAAAGTTAAGAGTCAATGGATGCTTAAAATTACAGAGTATGCACAAAGACTGATTGATGATTTAGACGAAGTAAACTACATTGATCGTATAAAAACTTCACAAAAGAACTGGATAGGTCGTTCGACAGGTGCAGAGGTAAAATTCGGTACAACATTCGGTGAAGATTTGGTTGTATATACAACTCGTCCTGATACAATCTTTGGTGCAACATATATGGTTATTTCACCTGAGCACCCATTTATTGATAAATATGCAGACAAAATCGAGAATATGGCTGATATACTTAATTACAGAGAAAAAGCGGCTAAGAAATCTGATTTTGAACGTACAGAAATGGTAAAAGACAAGACAGGTGTTGAACTGAAAGGTGTTAGAGGAATAAATCCTGTAAACAACAAAGAAATACCTATCTTTATATCTGACTATGTCCTAATGACTTATGGTACAGGTGCAATAATGGCAGTACCTGCACACGATACACGTGACTATGATTTTGCAAAGAAATTCAATTTGCCTATAATCGAAGTTGTAAAAGGCGGAGATGTCGAAAAAGAAGCATTTACAGACTGTGCAACAGGTACAATGGTAAATTCAGATATACTTGACGGACTGTCAGTAGAAGAAGCAAAGGCTAAAATAATTGAGTTCCTAAAAGCTCACAATAAAGGTGAGGCAAAGGTAAACTTTAAACTTCGTGACTGGGTATTTTCAAGACAAAGATACTGGGGCGAACCTATACCTATGATTTATTGCGAAAAATGTGGTTGGGTTCCTGTTCCTGAGAGTGAATTGCCACTACGTCTGCCTAATGTAGAGAGCTATGAGCCTACCGATAACGGTGAATCACCGCTTGCTGCCATTACAGATTGGGTAAATGTAAAATGTCCACACTGTGGAGCAGATGCAAAACGTGAGACAGATACAATGCCACAATGGGCAGGTTCTTCATGGTACTTTATTCGCTACTGCGATCCAAAAAATCAAGATGCCATTGCATCAAAAGAAGCTCTTGATTACTGGCTGCCTGTTGATTGGTACAATGGCGGTATGGAGCATACAACACTTCACCTATTGTATTCAAGATTTTGGCACAAATTCCTATACGATATTGGCTTGGTTTCTACAAAAGAACCATATTCAAGACGTACAAGTCATGGTATGATACTTGGAGAAAACGGTGAGAAGATGTCAAAATCAAAGGGTAATGTTGTAAATCCTGATGATATAGTTGCACAATACGGTGCTGATACTCTTCGTATTTATGAAATGTTTATAGGTGACTTTGAAAAAACAGCTCCTTGGAATACTTCTTCTATCAAGGGTTCTGAAAGATTCCTAGACAGAGTATGGGGACTGCTTGATATGCTTGTACACAGTGATGAATACAGCAAGGATATGGAAGTATCATTTAATAAGCTGATAAAGAAAGTATCAGAAGATATTGAGTCACTTAAATTCAATACAGCAATAGCGTCACTGATGACAGTACTAAACGAAATATACGCAAAGGGCAGTATTACAAGAAAAGAGTTATTTACATTTATTATACTATTAAATCCATTTGCTCCACATATTTCCGAAGAAATAAACGAGAAATTGGGGAATGTAGCACTTGTTGCGGAAATGAAGTGGCCTGAGTATGACGAGGCTAAATGTGTAGACGAAACAGTGGAAATAGCAGTACAGGTAAACGGCAAAATTAAAGCTCGTCTTAATGTTGAAACAACTGCCACACAAGGAGATGTTGCAATTATTGTTAAACAAAACGAAAATGTTGCACAAGCTATAGAAGGCAAAACTATCGTAAAAGAGATATATGTAACAGGAAAACTGTATAATATTGTCGTAAAATAAAAAAATATGAAAAAAATTGAATAAAATACTTGACATGATATATATTTATATAGTATAATACGTACGTTATGATTATTTTTATTTATTGGATGGTTATCTAACCGCTATGGTTTTGATATAACTCCAGCTTAATGCGTGGGGAGGGATATATAATGGCTGAAATAAGAATCAAGGAAAATGAGACTCTTGACAACGCTTTGCGTCGTTTCAAAAGATCTTGTGCAAAATCCGGCGTTCTGGCAGAGGTTCGTAAAAGAGAACATTACGAGAAACCATCTGTAAGACGTAAAAAGAAATCAGAGGCTGCTCGTAAACGTAAGTTCTGATTTTAGAATTTGTATTAAAAGAACAGGCGAGCTTTTGGCTCGCCTTTTGTTTTATTCTATGTGCAAAAAAACAGAAAACGGAGTGTAATATGAATATTTTTTATCCACATTACAATTTTGAAAGAATAGATAAAATACCACTCGATTTTTTTAAAAAGATAGGTGTAAATACATTGCTGCTCGATGTTGACAATACCCTTACAGGTGATAATCAAAAAGAGCCTATTAAGGAAATAATGCTTTGGCTGGAAGAACAAAGAAAACAGGGTATTAAACTTTTTATTGTATCTAATAATACAGAACAAAGAGTTGCACCGTTTGCAAAAGAATTGGGACTTGGATATATAGCAGATGCAAAAAAACCATCTGCAAAGAAAATTAAAGAAAAGCTGCGAGAGTTTGGTTCAAAACCACAGGAAACTGCGGTTATTGGTGACCAAATTTTTACTGATATTTTGTCTGCAAAGTTTTCGGGCTGTGTTGCTGTTAGGGTAGAGCCTATGGACTATGAAAAATATGGTTTATATATTGTAAAAAGAAAGCTTGAAAAACCCATAATAAATGGGTATAATAGATATACAAGACGAAAACAAAGAAAGGACATATAGAATATTATGGATAGAATTTCTAAATTAAAAAACATATTGCCACAAGAAGTAGATTGTGTAATTGTAACATCTGATTATAACAGACATTATTTTACAGGTATGCGCTCATCAGCAGGAACACTACTGATAACAAAAGAAAAAACATACTTCATAATAGATTTTAGATACATAGAGCTCGCAAAACGTACAGTAAGAAATGCTGAAGTTATTTTGCAAGAGAAACTGTATGAGCAAATAAATGCAATATTTAAAGAGAATAATATTAAAAATGTTGCAGTAGAAACATCTTATATGACTCTTAATGAATATACAGTTATGCAAAAAAACTTGAAAGACGTAGCCTTTTCAATGGATAGTACTGTTGATGCTCTAATTCTTGATTTGCGTTCACACAAAGATGAAAAAGAAATAGAAGCTATTAAAAAAGCACAAGCAATTACAGATGCAACATTTACCCATATATGCGAATTTATAAAAGAAGGTATGACAGAAAAAGAAATTGCGCTTGAAATTGAATACAATATGCGTAAATTGGGTGCGGAAAATACAAGCTTTGATACAATTTGTGTATCAGGTGTAAACAGCAGTTTGCCACACGGTGTGCCATCTGATAAAAAGGTAGAAAAAGGCGACTTTGTTACAATGGACTTCGGTTGTAAGGTTGACGGTTACTGCTCAGATATGACAAGAACAGTTGCTATCGGTATGGCTACTGATGAGATGAAGAAAGTTTATAATACTGTTTTGGAAGCTCATTACAAATCAGCAGAGCATATTAATCCGGCTGTTACAAACGTAAGTGTTGATAAAGTTGGTCGTGATCTTATATATGATGCAGGATACACAGGTTGTTTTGGTCATGGAACAGGTCATTCGGTAGGTCTTGAAATACACGAAAATCCACGTTATTCACCTGCTGCCACAGGTAATTGTAAAGTAGGCAATATTATGACAGTTGAACCTGGTATATATCTTGAAGGGAAATTCGGTGTAAGAATAGAAAATATGTATCTTGTTACCGAAAATGGTTCTGAAAAATTGACAGCCAGTCCAATGGAACTAATAATATTGTGAAAAACAATAAAAAAATTTAATATTTTTTCTGGAAAAATGTAAATAACTATTGCAAATGCTATGCTTTTTGTGATAAAATTTAATAAACTGAATAAATAATATTTTGGAGGTAAAAAAATGATTACTGCCGGAGATTTTAGAAACGGTGTTACTTTTGATATGGAAGGAAACGTTTTTCAAATAATAGAATTCCAACACGTTAAACCGGGTAAGGGTGCTGCTTTCGTAAGAGCAAAAATTCGTAATGTTATCAGCGGTGCTGTTGTTGAAAGAACATTCAACCCTACAGAAAAATTTGAGAATGCCATCGTTGAAAGACGTGATATGCAATATCTATACAATGATGGTGACCTATACTATTTTATGGACAACGAGACTTATGAGAATGTTCCTGTAAACGCCAGTGTTCTAGGTGACAACTTCAAATTTGTAAAAGAAAATACAGACTGTAAAATATTATCATACAAAGGTTCAACATTTGGTGTAGAGCCACCAAACTTTATGGAACTAAAAATTATAAAAACAGATCCGGGTTTTGCAGGCAACACAGCAACAAATGCTACAAAACCGGCAACTTTGGAAACAGGTGCGGAAATTAAAGTTCCACTATTTGTTGACGAAGGTGAAGTAATCAGAGTTGACACACGTACAGGTGAATACATGGAACGTGTTAATAACTAAATAAATCATAATATTAATTAACAATAGGAGGAAATTATTATGACTCTTTCAGAAAAAGTAGCATACCTAAAAGGTTTAGCAGAAGGTTCAGGAATTGCTGAGTCTTCAAATGAGGGTAAAGTTCTTTCTTTAATAATAGACATTGTTGAGGAAGTATCTCGCACAGTTACAGACGTAGAAGATAAAGTTGAAGAAATGGGTCTTCAAGTAGATGAGATAGATGATGATTTGGCTGCCATAGAAGATGAATGGTATGGCGAAGATGAATTTGAAGAAGACGAGAACGAAGATGAATGTTGCTGCTGTCATCATCATGACGATGAAGAAGAGTATGATGATGAATATGATGACGAAGAAGTTGAATATGAGGTAGAATGTCCGGTATGTGGTGATAAAGTTATCATAGACGATGAAATGCTAGATGAAGGCTACATTAATTGTCCAAGTTGCGGAGAAAAATTAGAGTTTGATTTTGAAGAAACTGACTGTTGTTGTGGTGGTTGCGACGGTAATTGTAGCGACGAAGAATAATAAAATATGAATTTGATGACCGCCAAAGTCAAGCGCTTTGAAGGTCATCATTTTTTATTGTTAAAAATTTAATTATATTTTTCCTGGATTTATTATTTAAAATGGGGTGGTATATTATCAAGAAAGTAAATACAAAAAAAATAGTACTCACAGGGATACTTTTTGCAGTAGCCTTGACACTTAGCTTTTTTGAATCATTAATACCTACATCTTCTTTTTTACCACCCGGGGTAAAATTGGGGCTTTCCAATATAGTAACAATGTATTCAATATTTGTATTGGGAGCAGGTACAGGTATTTCGATAGTTATTCTAAAAGGCTTTTTTGTTTTTATTACACGTGGTGTAATGGCATCACTGCTCAGTATGTCTGGAGGATTACTCTCAGTTTTGGGTATGGTAATATTATCGAAAATTTTTGACAATAAAAAACAGTATCTTATTTTAAGTATTTTTGGTGCAATTTTTCACAATGTAGGTCAAATAATAATTGCGAGTATATTTATATCAAATAAACTTATCTATACTTTACCCATTCTTATACTGTCAGGAATATTTATGGGTATAATAACCGGCATAATATTAAAAACAGTTTTGCCATATATTGATAAGTTATCTTCTTGATATTCTATAAATAAATACTTGTTTTATTTTTGCAGATAATAAATATAGTCTAAAAAACGGTGTTTTATATATTTAAATGATTACAGGAGTGGAATTATGACAGTTAAAGAAGCAATAAAAAACCGTAGAACAATAAGAAAATTTTTGCAGACACCGATAGAAAGAGAAAAACTTGTTTCCTATATAGATTCAGCAAGACTTGCCGCAAGCGGAGCAAATTTGCAACCGTTAAAATACGCAATTATCGATGAAAAAGAGACAGTAGACAAAGTTTTTGATATGGTTAAATGGGCGGCATATTTAAAAGATGGTGCACCAAAAGAGAATGAAAGACCTACTGTATTTATTGCGGTAGTGGCAGACTTGAATATAAAAAAAGTAGGTTATGAATTTGATATGGGTGCAGCTGTTACAAATCTTATACTATCCGCTTATGAAGATGGTGTGGGTACTTGTTGGATGGGTGCTATTAATTATGCCGGTATAACCGAGCTTTTGAAACTTCCTGAAAATCTTAAATTGCTTGCAGTAGTTGCACTTGGCATAATAGGTGAAAAATCATACGAAGTAGATATAAAGGATAATGATGTTAAATATTTTAAAGACAGCGAAGGTAATTTATGTGTACCTAAACGCTCTTTGGAAGAAATAATATTATAAAACAGATATTTATAATAATTACATAATTAATTATTTAGTTATGTTAATAATATATGAAAAAATATGGAGGTAATTACAAGTGGGAAAACTTTTTCACCGCAGTTTAAACGGTGTTCATGTTGAACATCATAAAAATACAGCGGATAAAAAAGCTGTAAAAATGCCTATTCCTAAACAAGTAACACTCCCCATGATTCAACATATGGGTAGCGAAAGCGAAGTGCTTGTTAAGGTTGGCGATGAAGTAAAAGTAGGCCAAAAGATAGGCGAAGGTCAAGGTTTTTTGTGTGCTGATGTACATTCATCAGTATCAGGTACTGTAAAATCAATTATTGATTATCTTACACCAATGGGTGCAACTTGCAAAGCAGTTGTTATAGAAACAGATGGTTTGCAAGCAGTTAGTGAAACAGTAGTTAAACCTGAAATCAAAAATCAAAAGGATTTAATAGAGGCAGCAAAAAACTGTGGTCTTGTTGGTCTTGGTGGTGCGGGATTTCCAACACATATTAAGCTAAATCCTAAAAATATCGATACTGTGGATACACTTGTTGTAAATGGTGCTGAATGTGAACCGTATATAACTTGTGATACAAGACTTATGATAGATAACACAGAGTTATTGATTGAAGGTATTAAACTTGTTGTAAAACATTTAAATCTTAAAGAAGCAGTAATAGGTATAGAAAATAATAAGCCTGAGGCTATTGAAAAATTAACCAATCTATTAAAAGATGAGGCTAATATAAATGTAAAAACTTTGAAATCACAATACCCACAGGGTGGTGAAAAAGTTCTTGCTTTTGAATGTACAGGCAGAGTGATAAAAGAGGGTGCGTTACCTGCTGATAGCGGTGTTATTATCTGTAATGTTACAACACTTGCAACACTTGCTGATTATGTAAATACAGGTATGCCACTTGTAGAAAAAACACTTACAGTAGACGGCAGTGCTATAAAAAATCCACAAAATATAACTGTTCCACTTGGCACATCAGTATCTGATTTAGTAGAATTTTGCGGTGGATATGTAGATACACCAAAGAAAATACTTATGGGTGGCCCAATGATGGGTATTGCACTTCCAAGTGATGAATATATAGTAATTAAAAATACAAATGCCATACTTGCATTTTTACCAAAAGATGCTGAGATATTTGAGGAAACAGCATGTATCCGTTGTGGAAGATGTATGAGAGCTTGTCCGATAGATTTGTCACCGGCAATGCTTGACAGTGCATATCACACAAAAAATATTGAAGCACTTAAAGATTTAAAAGTTAATTTGTGTATGGAATGTGGTTGTTGTTCTTATGTATGTCCGGCAAGAAGACCTCTTGCAATGTACAATAAGTTAGGTAAGCAACTTTTGCGTCAGCAACAACAAAAATAGGGGGTAGTTTATAATTATGGTTAGTAAATTGACAGTTTCGCCCTCACCACACATCAAGTCTCCTGTTTCAACATCATCAATAATGATGAATGTGTCAGCAGCACTTATCCCAGCGGGAATTGTGTCGGTGCTTACTTTTGGTTATAGGGCATTAATACTGATAGCAGTAACTGTTGCAACTTGTGTTTTGACAGAGTATCTATTTTGCAGATTAATGAAACAAAGACAAACAGTTGGAGATTTCAGCGCAGTAGTAACAGGTTTACTTCTTGCATACAACTTGCCTTCAACACTTCCTATATGGATGGCTGTTGTAGGCGGTATTTTTGCGATTTTGTTCGTAAAATGTCTATTTGGAGGTATTGGTGATAACTTTGCCAATCCTGCGATAACAGCTCGTATATTCCTTCTGGTAGCTTTTTCAAAAGAGATGACAACATGGGCAAATCCAAACTCTTATGTTAAAGCTTGTGAGACAGTAACAGGTGCAACACCACTTGCTATACTTACAACAGGCGGTTCAGTTATGGACACACCAAATATGCTTAATATGTTACTTGGTGTACGTGGTGGTTGTTTGGGTGAAACAGCAGCACTTGCGCTTCTTATCGGTGGTATATATCTAATATACAAGAAAGTAATTACAGCAACAATTCCTGTTACAATACTTGTAACAGTATTCGTTATGTCATTAATAACAGGACTAAATCCATTTTATATGTTGGTATCAGGCGGTACAATGATTGCAGCATTCTTTATGGCAACAGACTATGTTACTTCTCCTGTTCGTGAGAGCGGTAAAATTATCTTTGGTATAGGTGTGGGTGTAATAGCAGTACTAATTCGTGCTTATGGTTCATATCCGGAAGGTATGTCATTTGCAATACTACTAATGAATATAGTAACACCACATATAAATAAATTAACTAAAAAAATGCCATTTGGAGGAGTTAAATAATGAAGTTTGTAAAAGAATTTGTATATCCGGCAGCAGTTCTTACAATTATATGTATCGTTATATCTGCGGCACTGGTATTAACATATAACACAACAGAACCAATAATAGAAGCAGCAAAGAGAGCAGCAGCAGATGCAGCTCGCAGCGAAGTTTTACAAGGTGCAGGCAGCTTTGAAAAAGTAGAAGTAAAAGCTAAAAACGTAGTAGAAGCATACAAAGAGACAAGCAACAAAGGTTTTGTAATTACAGGTAAAGCAAATGGTTACGGTGGTGAAATGCAAGTAATGGTTGGTATCACTGCTGATGGCAAAATCGATAAAGTTAAACTAATGGAAAACGGTGAGACAGAGGGTATCGGTTCACAAGTTGGTTTGCCAAAATATACAGACCAATATAAAGGTAAAGATATGAAACTTAACGGTATTGATGCTGTAACAGGTGCTACTGTTTCTTCCGGCGCATTTAAGAGTTCTGTAACAAGTGCATTCGAAGCTTATGCTGAACTTGCAGGTGTAGAAGTGGAAAAAGTTTCATTTGAAAAAATGGCATACCCAACAGCAACAAAATTTGAAGAAATGAAATTGGAAGGCGCATTAAAAGCATTTAAAACAGATGAAGACGGTTATGTAATTGTTGTTGAAGAACAAGGTTACAGTGGTGCGCCAATGAAAATGCAAGTTTATGTTGGTATAAACAAAAAAGGTGAAATAGTAAATGTTGCTCTTGGCGAAAACGGAGAGACACAAGGACTAGGTTCAAGAGTTGGCGAAGAAGCATATACAGAACAATTTGTAGGTAAAACACAAGTAGAGGGCATTAATGCTATATCAGGTGCAACAGAAAGCTCAAAAGGATTTAACAAAGCTGTTGCAAAGGCACTTGAACTATTTAAAACAATAGCATAAAATTTATTATAAGAGGGAGTGAAGATAAGTGAGTAAATTCAGTCAAAAAATGAAAATACTCCTTAATGGTATAATAAAAGAGAATCCTGTACTCGTACTTGTACTTGGTACTTGCCCTACTCTTGCTACATCAACTTCTATGAAAAACGGTTTGGCAATGGGTATTGCGGCTACATTTGTACTATTGGGTTCAAATATAGTAATATCATTATTAAAAAAGGTAATACCTGCAAAGGTTCGTATACCTTGTTATATAGTTGTTATTGCAGGTTTCGTATCTGTAATAGAAATGCTTATGAAAGCATTTGCTTCTGATTTATACAATACACTTGGTATCTTTATACCACTAATAGTTGTTAATTGTATAATTCTTGGTCGTGCAGAAATGTTCGCATCAAAAAATTCAGTACTTGATTCAGCACTTGACGGTATCGGTATGGGTCTTGGTTTTACACTTGCACTTGGCGTAATGGGATTTATTCGTGAGCTGCTTGGCGCAGGTACAATACTTGGCTTTAACATATTACCAGAAGGTATACCACCAATATCAATTATGAAAATGGCTCCTGGTGGTTTCTTGGTATTCGGTTTACTAATAGCACTTGTTAATAAACTTACAAAATCAAAAGCAATTAAGAAAAAAGAATTCGGCTGTGCAAACTGCCCATCAAAGGGTGCTTGTGCAAATGCCGGGAAAGGGGTGTAACTGAATGGAATACGCAAAAGAACTTATGATAATACTTTTCAGTGCAATACTTGTAAATAACTTTGTACTTGCAAAATTCTTGGGAATATGTCCTTTTTTAGGTGTATCAAAAAAACTTGACAGCGCCGTTGGTATGAGTCTTGCCGTAACATTTGTTATGCTTATGGCAACAGCAGTTACTTACCCTATTCAAGTATATTTGCTTGATAGATATAATTTAGGCTATATGCAAACAGTTGTATTTATCTTGGTAATTGCCGCACTTGTTCAGCTTGTTGAAATGGTATTGCGTAAATTTATACCTGCTCTTCATAAATCATTGGGTATCTATTTGCCACTTATCACAACAAACTGTGCTGTTTTGGGTGTAACTGTGCTTAATATTCGTGAAGGTTATACTTTTGCAGAGTCTATGATAAACTCTCTTGGCGGAGGTTTGGGATTTATGCTTGCGATGGTACTGTTTGCAGGTGTTCGTTCACGTATAGAAAACAGCAAAATTTCAAAATCTTTCCAAGGTCTACCAATAACACTTATTGCGGCATCAATAGTTTCAATGTCATTTATGGGATTTGGCGGATTAATTGAGGGATTGTTTAAATAAATAGGAGGAGTACAAAAGTTATGTTAGTAGCAGTTTTGAGTGTTGCGGCTATTGGTCTTATCTGTGGTGTTATTCTTGTAATAGCATCAAAACTGATGGCTGTGCCTGTTGATGAAAAAGCTGAAAAATTGCGTGATACATTGCCCGGCGCAAACTGTGGCGCATGTGGTTTTGCCGGCTGTGACGGTTATGCAAAATATTTGGCAGATGAAAAATCACCGAGAACAAACCTATGTGCCCCCGGTGGCGACAGTGTATCAAGAAAAATAAGCGAAATTCTTGGTATGGAGTTCCAAGACGTTGTGGAGAAAAAAGCGTTTGTACATTGTACAGGTACTTTTGAAACAGCGCAATACAAAATGGAATATGACGGCCCACAAACTTGTGCGGCAAACAATATGTTCTATCAAGGAAGAAGAAGCTGTTCAGTTGGCTGTCTTGGTTTAGGTGACTGTGTTTCAGCATGTAAATTTGATGCTATGTCAATAGTAAATGGCGTAGCTGTTGTTGACAGAGATCTTTGTACAGGTTGTAGTGCCTGTGCAAAAGTCTGTCCAAATAACCTAATTGATATGGTTAAAGAAACAAATATGGTTTCTGTTGGTTGTTCTTCACACCAAAAAGGCGCACTTGTACGTAAAGAATGTACATCAGGCTGTATTGGTTGTATGAAGTGTCAAAAAACTTGTGAGTATGATGCAATTCATATTACAAATAATCTTGCAACAATTGATTATGATAAATGTACAAATTGCGGTAAATGTGTGGAGGTATGTCCTGTTCACGTTATCAAAAATTGTGGTGCAAACGGTGTTTGTACAGGTTGCAGTGGCAACTGATATTTAATATATTAAAAATTAACCCTCTGGTAGTATTATGAATACTGTCAGAGGGTATTTTTGCGTACTTAAAGCCAAATGATGAATATTTACATATATTATTGTTAATAATCTAATGTGATATTTAATATTTTTGTTGACTTTTAATAAAATTTTTGGTATTATATAGATGAATATATAATATATTTACAAAAAGGGGGAGCTTTTATGTATATATCTTTTTTGGGTGCTGCGCACGAAGTAACAGGTAGTTGCCATTGTTTGAAAGCCTGCGGAAAAATAATACTTATTGATTTTGGTATGAAACAGGGCGAAGATAAAGATGATGAAGAAAGTTTAAAACTTCCTATTTCCCCATCAACAGTAGACTATGTTTTGCTTACACACGCACACATTGACCATTCGGGATATCTTCCATTACTTACAAAGTATGGTTTTAGAGGTAAAATATACACCACAGGTGCAACTTGTGATTTATGCAGTATAATGTTGCGAGATTCCGCACATATACAAGAATTTGAAGCCGAATGGAAGAACAGAAAGGGTAAACGTGCAGGACGTGAACCTATTGAACCGATATATAATATGCAAGATGCCGAAGATGTACTTACACATTTTGTACCATGTGAATATGATAATCCTGTACAAATTTGTGACGGTATAGAGATATTATTCAGAGATGCTGGTCACTTACTCGGTTCAGCCAGTATAACAGTCAAGATAACAGAAAATGATGTAACCAGAACAGTTGTATTTTCCGGAGATATAGGTAATATTAATCAGCCAATTATAGAAGATCCAACTTATCATAAATTAGCGGATTATGTTGTAATGGAATCTACTTATGGGGACAAAAATCACGAGCCTATCGATGGGAATTATGTAGATAATCTTACACAAATTATAGAAGAAACATTTAAACGTGGCGGTAATGTTGTCATACCATCTTTTGCAGTTGGCAGAACACAGGAACTATTGTATTTTATCCGTAAGATAAAGGATAGGGGACTAGTTAAGACAAACCCAAACTTTAAAGTGTATGTAGATAGTCCGCTTGCGGTTGAGGCAACTCAAGTTTTCCGTAAGAATGTAGCGGGATATTTTGATGATGAGGCTATGGAACTTGTTAATGGCGGTGTAAATCCGCTAAGTTTTACAGGACTTATAACATCTGTATCATCAGAAGACAGTAAGGCAATAAACTTTGATGAAGATTGCAAGGTTATTATTTCGGCAAGTGGTATGTGCGACGCAGGTAGAATAAAGCACCATTTGAAACATAATCTATGGCGACCGGAATGTACAATACTTTTTGTTGGATATCAAGCAGTTGGAACACTTGGAAGAAGTTTGTATGATGGCGCAAAGACTGTGAACATATTCGGTGAAGAAATTGATGTCAAAGCACAAATATTAACAATGCGTTCTATGAGTGGACATGCTGATAAAACAGGACTTTTGAAGTGGATCAATAGCTTTTCACCAAAACCAAAAGAAGTTTTTGTTGTGCATGGTAATGCAAAAGTTACTGTTGACTTTGCAAACGAACTACGTCATAGTTATGGAATAAATGCGGTAGCTCCAAACTTTGAGTCAATATATGACCTTGTTACAGGAGAATGTATAGATTATGGTGAGGAGTATAAGCCTCATTCTACAAAAGTTAAACTCAAATCCAAAAATTCGCCTGTATTTACAAGGCTATTATCTATGGCTGACAGACTTGTTAAGATTGCCGAGAATTACAAAGAGCGTCCGAATAAAGATATTGCGAAGTTTGCCGACCAAATAAAATCGCTTTGTGACAAATGGGACGACTGATATAAATTTATAAATAAAATAATTTATCCCCAAATGTATAAATAAATACACTTGGGGATTTTTTTATTGTTATGATATTTATTATAATAGTGTTTCTAGAAATTCACACATTTTGTTTTCTTCATAGAATATATGTGTGGCGCAGTTAACAACAGCAGTTGATATTTGTCGCACACCTGCATAGGCAATGCCTATTTTGGCATTACTAATCATAGCGATATCGTTAACACCATCACCAATGGCAACAAAAGGAGATGAAAACATATTTACAACGGTTTGCTTTTCTATTATATGAGTAACTTGTTGCAATTTATTATCTTTTACCAATGCTTTTGATGAAAAAAAGCGATTTTCCATACCGATTTTTTTCATCAGGGGCAAAATCCAAACATCAAGATTTCCTGTAACGATATAGCATCTTTCTTTGTTGTTTTGAATAAAATCTACAATATGACTATTTAGTTTTATATTACTGACAATATCCTGAACTTCTGTAATTGGAATATCTTTTAATAAATCTACTCTCTGTAAAAAACTTGGATTAAAAGGTATATCTCCACTCATTGTTTTTTCTGTGAGTTCACGCATTTCCGTCTCTTGGTTAATTTTTTTGGATATTGTCGGCAAAATTTCTTCGCTTGTAATGGTTGAATCCAAATCAAAAAGAAAGATATAATTACTCAAAATATTTGCTCCTATACAATTAGTTTGCCTTTTTCACGAAGTTCTTTTATTATGTCTTCAACTATCTGCTGTGGGTCTTTTGTAAAATCGTTATATACATGGCAAGTTGTGTGTTTAGGCTCATCGAATGGTATATCCATACCTATAACATCTTTAATCTCTCCGCTATAAAGATTTTTCTTATTATTCTTTTTCAAAATTTCCATAGGAGTAGTAATGTATATTTCGACATAGTTTTCATAATTTTGATATTGCCATTCCATAACTTCGTCAAAAAGTCCTATTGTGGAATAAACGATATTTATACCTTGGTCGAGCAAAAGCTTTATCATTTTATTAAAATGAAAGCTGTCCTCTACTCTTTCTTGACGTGTGTATCCGCAAACAGTATACTCCACATCACGCAATATATCTCCGTCAAAAAAAACAACATCGTTTCTTTGACTTTTCAAATAATCATATAGACGCATAGCCATTTCTGTCTTACCAACACCCGCAAGTCCGATAAAGCCATAAAATGTACCTTGTTTTACTTTTTTCATAGTTTTTTCTCCTTAGTGATACAGTGGCTCAACCATTAGTTCTTCAATAGGTTCAAGAAGTTTCATAAACACCTTATCGTCACCGTTCTCATCAATTACCCTTGCATTTGGGTCAATTGTCATCAATATTTCTTTTAGTTTGTCAGTGTGAAATTTATAATATTTTTTAGCTAATTTGTCAATATCTTCCAAACGTTCATCTTCGTTTTCGTATGTTATGGAAGGAGCAAATAATATTCTTCCGTTTATTAATATATCAAATAATTTATATTTATCGTCTCGTTGCTTTAAAAATTCTTTCATTCTGTCACAAACCATGGACTGTTGTTTATGACACCCTTCGATTAATTGTTCGGCTTTCTGTTCTGTAATTTCTTTGCCGTCATAATATTGAAAGTCATATTTATATTCTTTATATGCGTTTTGTTGCATATATTCCAGCATATACTGTTCTTCTGGATCAACAAATTCCTCGTATTTTCTGAAAACCGATCGGGTATCAAAGCCTACAAGACTTGTAGGGTCAGATTCGGCATCAACTTTTCCGTATCGCGAGCAATATTTCATAGTATCCGTATACGGAATATCCAAAAATTGAGCCAAGGCTGTAAACGTAGCCTCCGGATTCAGCTTGCCGTCTTCGTAACGTACCACCCTAGAGTCTCTGTATACTCGTTCACTTTTGCTTATCATATATGTTCTTATCATACATCTTATGGAGAGATTGAAAATTGATAAATTTTTAGAAAGGTCTTCAAATTGTTGTGCTATAAATCTCATAGTAGAAGAATAGGATGTTGTCATTCTTCTCAAAGGTGTAAATGTTTTTATATATTTGAATTGCTTTATAAAAGGATAGTTAAGTACTGTGTTTTCAATTCCTTCTGTAATAGATATTATTCCTTTTTCATCATACTCAATTAAATCTGTTTCAAGATTATGAAAGTGAGGTTGAAAATATACAGCGGGAACAATGCGTGACGCTCTGTCGTGAAACTTATTTTGCCCAAGCGCATAGGCAACAAGAACATCTTTTTCTGTTAGACTGTCTCTGTATTTTTTTAGGTATTTGCTTATATTAAAATTGAAACTAGTATCATTTAATCCTTCAGATATATTTAAAGATGTATCTTGCGATATGTATCGATTTTTTGCATTTATTATTTTTTCCAAATTGTAATGCATTAATGAATGTATCAGTAAAATATTGGGGTGGGAGTCCAGTACTTCGTTAAAAAAGTCACCACCATTCGATGAAGAAAGTTGAACAGCCCAAATAAGTTTATTAACTTCTTTGACACTTAGCGGTTTTAACGGATATTTGGAATAATCAATATCGAACATTTCTTTAAAGTCAATCGGATACATCTCAATTTCTTCATCAAACAAAAAGACAAGTTTTTTCTCTTTCAGCATATCGGTGAAATTGATTACCTGTAAATATGAGCAAAATTCGGCAAAATCGGTATAGTGTAAATATATATGATTTTCTCTGCCTACCCATTCGCTTTTACGAACATTATCATTTAGATATTCAAGCTCATATTGCGAATAAATATCTTTGGCAAGAATAGGATTTTCTAAATCAGAGAAGAAGTTATGCGTAATTTCTTCGTAATTAAAATTGATTTTTTCACCAAATTGGTTTTTTTCTGTATAAAACGGAATAAAGTGATTGTCGTCATAAGGAAAGAATTTAATCTTTAAATCATCGAAATCTATAAAACTTTTATTGAATATGAACTTATATTTATTTAGATTTTTTATATTGGCATCAAATTGTTCTGTCAGTTGCGACATATTCGGCGCATAGAATGATGTTACCATCACATCAAATATTTCTTTTTGATACAGACCATTATTGTAAAGATATATAAATGTATCATAAGACAACTTGTAGTCCTCACCAAACTGCAATATATACATCGCACATTCAAAGTCAACAAGGGTATCTTTATGTTCGTTTTCTTTGAGCGCAAGTGTATAGGCATTTACTGAATTTTCAAAATCACCGATTTCTGCGCATTTACGCGCAAGTTCAAGTTTAGTCAATATTTACAACTCCTTTTATAAAATATTTAACATGGTTATATATTTTAAACTTAAAAGAACCACAGGCAGTGCATTGCCTGTGGCCTTATCATTTTATAATATGCAGTTAAACTCCAGCGGTTAAAAAATTATCTTAGAAGCTGGAGGATCTGTTGAGGTTGCTGGTTGGACTGAGCTAGCATACTCTGAGCCGCCTGGGATAGGACGTTGTTCTTTGTGAATGCCATCATCTCTTTAGCCATATCGGAGTCACGGATACGGCTCTCAGAAGCTGTCAAGTTTTCCGTCGTTGTCCCTAAGTTATTTATCGTATGTTCCAAACGATTTTGGTAAGCACCAAATTTTGAGCGTAGGTCTGAAATTGCCTTAATCGCATTTTGGACGGTTCCCAGGGCGCTTGAATTTAGCGTTGTCGATGAGTTTGATCCTGAGAAGATTGCACTTCCGGTCAGTTTGAGGGTTGAGCAGTCCACCGCTGAGTAGGAGTCGGCCCCTACGTAAACTTTTGAGAGGTCGGATAGCTGAATTACCGCGTTAGTTCCGTCTCCCACTTGGATTTTGAGGTCTTTCACGGTAGTAAGGTCTAGAACCTTTTTGCCGTTGAAATTCGTGTCGCCAACGATACGGTCAATCTCATTTACCAACGAGTCGGTCTCAGACTTTATAGAGTTAAGGTCTTCGGCGGTGTATGTACCGTTAGAAGCTTGGGTAACTAGTTCAACCATTCGGTTTAGCATTGAGTGCACCTCTGTTAGCGCACCCTCGGCTGTTTGAATAAGAGAAACACCGTCTTGCGCGTTTCTTTGTGATTGCTCCAAGTTTTTGATTTGTGCTCTCATTTTTTCTGAAATAGCAAGACCTGCGGCGTCATCGCCTGCGCGGTTGATACGGTAACCGCTTGATAGTTTTTCTAGGTTCTTTTGAACCATGCTGTTGTTACCTATTAGTGAACGGTGAGCGTTCATAGCCATAGTATTGTGTTGAATAACCATAATTTTTTATCTCCTTAAATTTTTATTTTGCTATATCCATATAGCTTTTACTATTTTTGTCGGGAAAACAAAGTATTTCGTATGCACACAAAATCTTTTTTGTTTCCCCTACAACAATATAATTCGACACTAAAAATCAAAACTTTAGCTTTTTTTTAAAACTTTTTAGCTGTTTCTTTATTTTAGCTAAAAATGACTAAAAAACTTTAAAAAATATTAGTTTTATTAGATAGATTTACTCAAATAATTAATAGCTTACAGTATATATGTAATTTGTTTTATAAAGTGATTAATAAATATATTATATAGTTAGTGACACTTTAATGATTTAACTGAATAATGTGGTTACTATATATTTTTTATTGTTAAGTTAAAATCAAAAGCAAAAAAATAAGAAATATTTTTAAACAGTGGGGGTATAGAATAGATTTTTATCTTGACTTGATTGATTTTTTATAGTATAATAGTTTGGTAATTTTATCTGGGTGTGGCGCAGATGGTAGCGCGCTACCTTGGGGTGGTAGAGGTCGCCTGTTCAAATCAGGTCACTCAGACCAACGGCGAACCGCCGTTTGTGGGACGTGAGCAAAGTATTGTTCACGTCTATTTTTTTGTTCTCACGTTATAAAGAGTATAATATAATACTAACTATTTTTTGAAAGCTTAGCTAAATTTTAAATGATAACTTTTTTATACACTAATGAAAGATATAAAGCTTGTAAACTAGCTTATAGTAGCAGTTTACAGGCTTTTTTGTTATACTTCGAAAATAAATATTTTTAAGAAGGTAATTAGAGTGTGTTCACCCTAAAATTGTATCAAAAACAATAGCTAAGAAAATAAAACCGGAAAACATCACATCAAGCTTATCATAGCGGGTAAAAATCTTACGAAAGCGTTTTAACCTAAGAAAACAGCGTTCAATTTCATTGCGTTGCTTATAACGTTCTTTATCATATTCCCACGGCTCTTTACGGTTACTTTTTGGAGGAACAACAGGAATAAAACCTCTTTCTACTGCTGTTAAACGCATTTTATCCCCTTCATATGCACGATCCATTAAAATATATGTCTGCCTGTTCTGCCATTTCATACGTTTAAGTAAAGCTATTCCTTCCGGTGAGTCATGCGTTTCCCCTCCGGATAACGAGAATTCAACAACTGCTCTGTCAGATGCGGTAATCATATGAATTTTTGTGGTCAGTCCACCCTGTGAACATCCTACAGACTGTTTTCCTCTTTTTTTAACGCTCCTGTTCCATTCGGGTGAACTTTTACCGTAGTGCTGTCAAGGCAAATGGTATTTACTTTGATTTTGATGATACCCTCTGATTGCAGTGCCTCAAATAAACGTTGCAATACACCATTTTTGCTCCATCTGTTCAACGTACATAAATTGTATGCCAATTCCCGTATTTTTCCGGCAATGCTCTCCATTTGCAGCCGTTTTCGGTGATATACAGCAGCGCATTGATCAGTTGGAGGTTGCTCATGCTTACGTTACCACGTTGCCGAGGTAAATATTTCTCTATCTGCTCGTATTGTTCTTTTGTTATTTCCATATTTTTATTCTACAACATAAAAATTTTTTTGTCAATTAGTGTTAACAGGTCCTAATTACAATTAATTTTTAAATTTGCTACATTGTTTAAAGACTTTTTCATTTCGGGAATTGAGTATCCCAAAAGTGATATTCCTAAAAGCATTATGGCTTCTTTTTTCTTTCTGTAATATGTACTGCGTTCCATATGAAGAATATCTAATATTTTATTTTCAGTATATTTATAAGATGAAAGATATTTCATTGTTAAAAGTTGATGATATATTTCACCATTATCATAATATAAATACACTTTATACATAGCTTTATCAATAAGTTCTATTATCTATTTAGTTTTAAATAAAGAATTTATACGATTTTCAAAAATTGTTCTTTCCTCAGTCGGAGCAAAATCTGTCAGATATGTAAGAGCAGTATTTAACTCATTACTGTAAAAATCTGCATTTATAGCAATTATATCATCATATATATTGTCATTTGCATTTAAAGATTGCCATACAATATTTCTATATATAGATAAAAGTAATTTTGTCTTATAGTATATTTTTTTTATAATCCATTTCTTTATCTGAGTATATACATTTAATATTACTGATTCGTTTACTATCTTTTTTCATATATTATTCCTCCTATTAAAACTATACTAAAATTAATTTTTCAAAACAAATGTTTTATAGTAGCATTTTAGAACATTTGTTCTATTTAATACTATTATAACAATAATATTTAATATGTCAATATAAAATATTATGATAATTGGAATTATTTTAAGTTAAATTATAATTTATATGTTTACAGGTTAATTCTATCCTTATTTTGAATTCAAAACATGTATTTCATATGATGAAATATTTTAATGATAATGTAGGTTTGTTAATGATGTGTTACAAAATCAGAAAACTTCTTCTGTTGTTAAAAAAGAGTTGATGTAATCAGCAGGAGAAGGCCAATTTAGAGGACGCATAGGAAAATTATTGTACTTTCTGTTATGTAGAGCAAGTTGCTTTTTAAAGTCATCAAACGAATAAAATTTATGTGTTGCATAAAAATATTCGTTATCTTTACGGTGACTACGTTCTGCTTTACCGTTATGTCGGAGTGTAAATGGACGGATTAATTTATGTTGTATGTTCGTTTGGGTGATGATGTGGACGGTGAGATTTGTCAGATAAAGACTGCAATGTACCATCATACCGTTTTAACCAACGATAGATATATTGACGGTTTGTTCTGTATCTTACAGTGGCTTTGGTTACTCCGTATTTTTTGGAATACAAAATTAAGGCTTGACGATATTTACAGGTTTGTGTTACACTTTTCATGACGAGATGGATTTTCCTCACTTTCAGTTTAGTTGTCGCAAACTTACTGTAACATAGATTTTTCATTTCGTCACTTTTTTTGCAATACTATAACACATCTATTGTAATCTTACACATTATCGAAAGTGGCAAAGAAACTGACTTGAATTCTATCACAAAAAAAGATATAATTTAATGTTATAAATCAGAAAAAAACGGTTGAATTAGGAGGATCACAATGTTTGATGTAACTAGAGGAGCAGGTACATTTCATAATATTTATAAAACTGGAATAGAGACAGAAACAGCAGTAGGAGTGTTGCACGAAGGAAATGAATCAGGCGAAGGAACCATGCGGCGTTTTGAGGTTGCACCTGGTATTCAAATTACCTATAATGACTTAAAAATGGACTCCTGTTTCCGTCCTATCCGATTTGAAAAAAATTTTTTGCAGATTAATCATTGTTTGGAAGGATGCTATGAGTGTGAACTGGAAGGTGGATCAGTCAGCTTTTTGGGCGAAGGTGACCTCTGTGTTGATTATCTCTCCAAAGATAAACAGATATTTCTCGGTTCTCATATTCCGTTGAAAAAATATCGAGGTGTCACTGTGTTGTTAGAAATGGAAACGGCACAGCAAACTTTAGATCAAGGCTTTCAACAAGCACACATCTGTTTGGAACAAATAAGGGATCGTCTGTGTACGGATGGTCGTTCCCTTATCATCAGGTCCAAACATGAAATTGACCATATCTTTAGTGAGTTATACTCAGTAGATGAGCGTATCCAAGGTCCATATTTTTGGATTAAGAGCATCGAACTACTGCTGTTTTTAAGTCTTTTGGATGGTAGTGCTGTTTGCCGACCACAGCAGTTTTCTGTGGATATATCCAAACAAACACAGAAAGTTTACCAATACATCATTGAAAATCCTTTTTGCAGAGATACAATTCAGGATCTGTCCTACATGTTTGGACTGTCAGAATCCAGCTTAAAACGGTGTTTTAAGTCTATTTCAGGAGCGCCTATTGGCACATTTATTAAGGAAAAGCGTATGGAGGCCGCTGCTGAAATGTTGATTTATGAACCGACTTTGAGTATCGGAGAGATTGGGAACACGGCAGGATACGAAAACCAAAGTAAGTTTTCCGCCGCTTTCAAATCTGTTATAGGCGTAACGCCACAGGTGTACCGTCACAAGTATCGCTGACCCGATCGGAGCAAAAACCGACCCGTTCGGTCATAGAATGCACCACTTTAGTATGCTATAATAATTAAGATGCTAATGATGAGTATGCTGTAGAGCAGTCGTTGAAAAGCGGCTGCTTTTTTTAAATCAATAGTTAGCCTAACCTAACTAACTTTGGAGGGATGTTTCATGCGAATTGCTGGAGAAACCACAAAAAAAATTGCTATACGTAGCATCAATTTCATCCTTGTCATTTTGAGTGTTGTCACATTAAGTTTCAGCCTACAGCTTTTCACGGGAACCGACCCAGCGGAAATGCTTGTCAGGAAGAACAATGTCTTTGCAACAGATGAGCAGGTGCAGTCAGTTCGGGAAAGCCTTGGCTTAGATGCCCCCTTTTCAGAAAGATATGTCAACTATATAAAAGGTGTCCTTCATGGTGATTTGGGAACCGCAATCACAAACCGAAAGCCTGTTATAGAGAATATTGCGAATGCATTACCGGTCACCTGCATAATGATTCTTATGGCAATCGTCTGGGTGATATTATTTACTGTTCTGATAGCGGCGATTTCCGTAATACGGAAGGATGGAATTTTTGATAATGTGACGAGGGTTCTTTGTATTATCGGAATCTGTGTCCCCAGCTTTTGGCTGGCTTTGGTACTTTTGGCGGTGTTTGCAGTTAAAATACCACTTTTTCATGTGATTGCAGATGGAAGTTTCAAATCACTTATACTGCCATCAATTTCGATGGCTGTACCAATTATCTGTATTGCAACAAGAGTTCTTAGGGCATCTATCTTAAACGAATTGAAAAGTGATTATGTTGTATATGCAAAAGCCAGAGGTTTTTCCAATTCACAAATTGTGTATGGACAGGTATTAAGAAATGCACTGCCTGCTGCCATTACGCTTTTGGCCCAGTATAGTGCAGCTCTGTTTGGAACTTCTGCATTGATTGAGAGAGTTTTTTCTATTGATGGATTAGGCAGTTATCTGATTAAATCATGTGAGGGAATGGACATCTACGGAATATCTGGATCCATTCTGGTATGTGCCATCCTATTTGTCTTGTTCAATACCGTGGCAGATATTCTTTCGGGTATCATCTGTCCGACATACAGGAGGGAAATAATATGAAACGAAAAGGACAAATAATCTTCGGATCCCTGCTGATTGCTATTTTTGTGATATTGGCGATATGTGCACCTATCCTTGCACCCCATGCCCCCAATGTAACCAATCTGGCATTGAAGAATGCCGCACCATCAGCAGAATACCCCTTGGGATGTGACCAGCTGGGACGATGTGAACTATCCAGACTGCTTTACGGAGCAAGATATTCCCTTGGACTGTCTGTTCCTATTTTAGCTATCTTATCAGCAATCGCACTGTTTGTAGGATGTTACTCATGTTATAAGGGCAGTGTTATGGACGAAATCATTCGTTTACTATGTGATATATTTATGGCATTCCCTGTATTGGTAATTGCAATGGCTTTAGTAACCTCTTTCGAGGATACAACAGCCTGTATTCTCACCGCAATTAGTATATCTATGACCGCATGGTTTTTAAGGATGGTTCGCTCTTACGCAAAAATGGAGTGCAGAAAGGAGTATATAGAAGCAGCGAAAACATCAGGTGCGTCAAGGATACGGATTGTAATGGTTCACCTGATTCCAAATGTTCTGCCACAATTTATTGTGTATTTTACAACAGGAATTGCGTCGGTTATTATGTCCATATCAAGTTTTGCTTTTTTAGGAGTTGGTTTGGTTCAGGGTACTGCAGAATGGGGTGCAATGCTGAATGAAGCACGTAACAGCATTTATTCAAATCCTGCACTGATTATTTATCCCGGTATCTGCCTGATTGTGTGCTGTGCTGGTTTTAATTTATTGGGAGAAGGGCTGCGGGATACAATTGGAAAGGAGGATCATATTAGTGTTATTTGAAGTCAGAAATCTTACTGTATCACTCACTTCGGGAGAAACAATTGTAGATCATATTGCCTTTCAAATTGCACCAGGAGAAATACTGTCCATTGTAGGTAGCTCCGGTGCCGGGAAAACAACCATCTGCAAAGCGATCATGGGCTTACTGGGCAGTGGTTATCAATCCAGGGGAGAAATCCTGTTCAAGGACAGAGATTTGCTGTCGCTCCCTTCAAAAGAGCGGCGGCAGATTTATGGAAAAGAAATCTGCTGTATTATGCAGAATCCAATGACGGCCTTTAATCCATCTATCCGTGTTGGCAGACAGATTGAAGAAACCTATCTGCGTCATCATATAAAGGCAACAAGGACAGAAATGACCAATTTGATTGAAGCAACCCTGCATCGCCTTGGATTGACAGACACAAAGCGGATTCTAAAAAGCTATCCGTTCACTCTTTCAGGCGGTATGCTCCAACGGCTTATGATAGTGACAGCTCTCGTCAATCAACCGCAGCTGTTGATTGCAGATGAAGCAACTACTGCCATTGATGCCTGTAACCGTATAGAACTGATGAAAGAATTGCGATCTTTGTGCAAAGAAGGAATGTCAGGGCTGTTTGTCACCCATGATATGAGGACGGCAGCGTTTTCTGACAGGATCCTCATAATGAACCACGGGAAAGTGGTGGAATCCGGCAAGACAGAAAATATTATGAAATGCCCCATGCAGGAATACACAAAATATCTTCTGAGTGCGTGTCAACTGGAAAGGAGAAATGTAGATGATTGAAGTACAGAGTCTTAGTTGTTCTTTTTCTGGTGGGGTGCTTGAAAAAGACCGCTTTATGGCTGTTTCTCCCATAAGCGTTACTTTTCGAGATGGAGGTCGGTATGCGATTGTGGGGGAATCCGGTTCAGGAAAAACAACATTAGCTCGGATGATTGCCGGACTTCAAAGACCAAGTGGCGGCAATGTGCTGATAGATGGCATTGCCATCTACAAAGGTAGATATAAAGTAGATAGAAACTACTTTAAGAAAGTACAGATCATACAGCAAAATTCCGCTTCTGCACTTGACCCCAAAATATCCATCGGGAAATCTATCGAGGAGCCATTGGTCTGCTTCTTTCATATGAATCGCTCAAAGCGAAAACAACGATGTGAGGAGCTTATGACCCTTTGTAACCTTCCTATAAACTACTATGCACGCCTGCCATCCGAACTATCTGGGGGTGAGCAAAAGCGTGTGGCAATTGCAAGAGCGTTAGCAGCGGAGCCGGAGTGCCTGATTTTTGATGAAGCTACAAATGGGTTTGACTTACCGCTACGTAAGAAAATTATCGAGGAAATCATAAAACTGCATAAGATAGTGGGCTTTACCTTAATTTTCATTACACATGACATGGAACTTGCACTCGTCGTGGCGGATGAGATCCTAGTAATGCGATCCTCCAGGCTGATCGAACAGGTCAACTTTTCTGGCGATGTGAATGTGTTCAAGAATGAATACAGCAAAGTACTACTGGATGCAAGCGGGGTTATACAATCACCGCTGTACATATAAAAATAATTCATATTAAGAAAGGAAAGTTATACTATGAAATTCAAACGATTTGCAGTAGCGGCACTGTCCGCAGCTATGCTTTTTTCTCTGGCGGCTTGCTCAGAGTCGTCTGGATCTGGAACGCCACAGGAAAACAGTAAACCCGTGCATCTTAATCTGGCTGAAAGTTGGGGATTCGAGTATTTTTATACGGTCATCACGCCCGCAGTCACCTCCAGCGGCTATGATCTTACTTATTGGCTCCCCTCTTTCTATGATACTCTGGTAAAGTATGACGCAAATGGAGAACTGACTGGTATGCTGGCTGAAAGTTGGTCTATGAGTGAGGATGGAACAGTATATACCTTCAAGATTAAAAAGGAAATCAAGTTTTCAGATGGTTCCGATCTGACTGCCGATGATGTGGCTGTATCCCTTATGGCAGTTCCGGTAAACCTTGGTCAATACAATGGAGGTTATGGCAAGCTCTCTACTATTATCGATAAGGCTGAGGTAATTGATGACTATACAGTGGAGCTTCACCTGACCCAGCCATACTATGGTACGATGCGTGAACTCTGTCTTGCAAATCCGTGGGGCATCGTATCCAGTGAGCAGTTCAATGATGATTTGACCGCAAAGGATACCTTTAAGTCTTCAACCTGCGGTACTGGTCCATATATGTATTCCGGTGACAATAATGGAAAGGTCTGGAATTTCGAGAAGAACCCCAATTATTGGGGAGAGGAACCTGATGTTGACAGCTTCTCCATTACAAATATACCTGATAATGATGCTAAGCTACTGGCACTTAAAAATGGCGAAATCGACTTTTATTCCGGTATCACCAAAATCTCCGTTGAAAATTTTGAGGAAATCAGTGCTGCGGATGGTTATACGGCAAAAGCCGATGACGGATCTATGCAGACCTATTATATGGGCTATAACTTAAGTGATCCTGTCTTCAGCGATCAGGTTGTCCGTGAAGCCATTACGATGGCAGTTGATAAAAGTGCTATCGTCAAAAATATTTTTGGCGGTCTGTATGAGGAATCAGATACTTTCTTTGCACGAAGTGTTCCTTATTGTAATGTGGACCAAAAGGTTTTTGATTACAATATTGATGAGGCTAATAAGCTTTTGGATAGTGCTGGCTATGTTGATACAGATGGTGATGGAATCCGAGAAAAGGATGGATTGAAACTGTCTGCTGTATTTGCTTATCAGACAGGCTCTGCATCTGATGATAATACCGTAGTTTATATTTGTGATCAGTTGAAAAAGATTGGTATTGAGTTTACACCAAACTCTGCTGCGATGATGGACTGGTATATGATGGTCACAGGAGGAAAATATGGCGCTACCATTTTCAGAACTCAGGGTGGATATTATGATCCCACTGTTGTAATCGCAGGGTTAGATCCGAATGTGTCCACTGACCCAATTCTGGCACAGGTGTATAACTACTTGCCGGAGAACCTGTTAAACGAACTGAATGCGGAAACAGACGAGGCAAAGATTCAGGAAATCTATCAAACAATTCTGACAACAATGGCTGATCGGTGCCTTGTTACACCTTTGTACTATACACATCAGTTAGCTGTTTACAATGACAAGGTTGCGGACTATGAGTATATTGGTGATACGAGTTTTACTGCTGTTCAGAATATCAAGGTAAAATAATCATTTATTTGGGAGGGTGACTGTTGCAGACCACCCTTTCTTGTGGTTTTTACTCTTGTCTGATTGGAGTATCAATATACCTAAAAGGTTGTAGAGAATCAAAGTAGAAACCGCTATAATAGAATTAAGTTAGCTACAGCTAATCACAAATGGAAGGAGGATTTGTTTCTATGAAACAAAAATCAGGCGGAATCAAACGCTTACTTGAATTTACGGGGAAATACCGTGGACTGCTCACAGTTTCCCGCATTCTATCCGGAATCAGCTCAATCTTTATTCTTGGACCATTTCTTTGCGTCTACTTTGCAGCACGTGATTTGGTGGGCGTATTTGCAGGGATGCCTTTGGATACGAATAGTCTTGTCCGCTGGGGGGTGCTCGCCTTGGTACTGGAGTTGGTTGGTCTGGTGCTTTACTTCTCGGCCTTACTCTGCTCCCATGTGGTGGCATTTCATACGGAGAAAAATCTAAAGATGGCGTTACTGAAACATCTGGCAAAGATGCCGATGGGCTACTTTGATGCAAATCCCAGTGGCAAGCTGCGGAAGATTATTGATGAAAACAGTTTTCAGACTGAAACATTCATCGCTCACCAGCTCCCCGATTTGGTGGGGGCACAGGTCACAATGATAGTTAGTCTGATTTTGATGCTGGTCTTTGACTGGCGCATAGGTATCCCACTCCTATTGCTTTTTGGCATTGGCTTCTTTTTACAAGGCTCCCTTATGGGAAAGGACAGTATGAAGTTTATGCAGACCTACCAGGACTCACTGGAGACGATGAATCACGAGGCAGTGGAATATATCCGTGGAATTTCAGTGGTTAAAATCTTCGGTCAGACAGTACAATCCATTACCAAATTTAACGATGCAATTAAATCCTACCGCAAGTTTGCACTGGCTTATACTATGTCCTGTAAAAAAGGAATGGTGGTCTTTAACTCAATGATTAACTCCAGTTTTCTGGTATTAGTACCCACAGCACTCATCATAGGCTCAGTATCAGATGATTTAATTGGCTTTATGCAGAGTTTTCTATTCTATGTGATTTTCTCTCCGGCTTGTGCAGTAATGCTAAATAAGATTATGTATATGACTAGCTACAAGATGCAGGCAGAGGAATCCATACGTCGTATTGACACTATCCTGACTGCCCAACCACAAGTAGAAACAACCTCACCGAAATATCCCAAGAGCTATGATGTTTTTTTTGAAGACGTGACCTTTGCCTACGAGAACACCGATCATCCTGCAGTATCCCATTTGACTTTCACTGCCAAGGCTGGAACAACTACTGCTCTGGTCGGACATTCTGGCTCAGGAAAAAGTACAACAGCCAGCTTAATTTCACGTTTCTATGATGTACAGCAGGGAAAAGTTAAGATTGGTGGAATAGATATTCGAGAAATTTCTCATGCCGATTTAATGAAGATGGTAGCTTTTGTGTTCCAAGACCCTAAATTGTTCAAGGATAGCCTTTTGGAAAATATTCGAGCAGGCAGACCCTCCGCTACGAGGAAGGAAGTTCTGTGGGCAGCACATCTGGCTCAGTGTGACGATATTTTAGAGAAATTCTCAGATGGGATTGATACCGTAGTGGGCGGGAGAGGTGTATACCTATCCGGTGGTGAAACACAGCGCATTGCGATTGCCCGTGCTATTTTGAAGGATGCCCCCATTGTTGTTTTGGACGAGGCAACGTCATACGCCGATCCGGAGAATGAGCAACAGATTCAGAAAGCTTTTGAAGGGCTGATCAAGGGGAAGACGGTCATTATGATTGCACACCGCCTTTCTGCCATTCAGGATGTTGATCAGATTTTGGTAATGAAACATGGGGAATTGGTGGAGAGTGGCAGCCATGACACACTGGTTCAGCAGGGTGGTGAATATGCCAAAATGTGGAGTAACTATACCAAGACCACAAAATGGCACATTGGAAATGAGGTGAAAGTATGTTAAAACAGATGTTTGCCCTGAGTGATCAGGGGGCAAAAGATTTGAATAAAGGAATTGCGGCTACCGCACTCAGTAATCTGTGTCTGATTGCTCCTGTCAGCTTGCTGGTTATGGTAATTGTGGAGTTATTGAATGTGATTTCTAACCAGAAAAACAGTATACAGGATCATGTCGCTTTGTTTATCGGTGGAACAGTAGTTATGTTCATCATTGTATTTTTGACGCAGTGGCTCCAATACAATAAAACCTATACTGTAGCATATGAGGAAAGTGCTAACCGCAGAATTGTTCTAGCGGAGAAACTACGAAAACTGCCGCTGTCTTTCTTCGGTCAGCGTGACCTTTCTGACCTGACCACCACCATCATGGGAGATTGCACAGCATTGGAGCGTGTATTTTCAAACGCCATCCCTCAGCTGTTTGGCACAGTTTTCATGTTTATCATTACATCCATCGGTCTGCTCGTTATGGACTGGCGTATGGGTCTTTGCATCGTGGTGCCAGTTCCTGTTGCTGCTCTGGTGATCTTTGCGGCGAAGAAAGCACAGTCAAAGGCAGAGAGTTCAAACATGGATGCAAAGAGGGCTGCCTATGATGGTGTGCAAGAGTATCTCGATACCATTCAGGAATTGAAGTCCTGTTCTCGTGAAACGGAGTATTTGGAGGGTCTGGAAAAGAAACTGAACTATGTGGTGAAGTGTTCCTTCCAAAATGAAATTGCCCCTGGTGCAGCTACAACTACAGCTCAGTTTATCCTGCGTTTCGGCCTCGTTGCGGTTATGCTGGTGGGTGGAATACTGGTGACCTCCGGCTCTTTGTCCATTCCCTTGTTTATTCTATTTCTGCTGTTCGCAGGCCGTATTTATGATCCCTTCACCAGTTGTTTTATGCTGATGGCTGAGGTGTTCTCTGCCCTCGTTAGTGTTAAGCGGATGAAGCAGATTGATGTCCCATCAGAGCAGACCGGCACAAATGTCTGCAACAACAAGGGCTACGATATTGAATTCAAGGATGTGATGTTCTCCTACAACGAGGAACCGGTTCTAAAAGGCGTGTCTTTTGTTGCAAAGCAAGGCGAAATTACAGCATTGGTTGGCCCTTCTGGCAGCGGTAAATCTACTGCCTCCAAACTGGCAGCCCGTTTTTGGGATGCAGACTCTGGCACCATCACTTTAGGTGGTGTGGATGTTAAAACAGTAGAGCCAGAAGCACTGTTCAAGAACTATGCCATCGTATTCCAAGATGTCATGCTTTTTGATGAAACAGTCATGGAGAATATCCGGCTGGGGCGTGGCGATGCCAGCGATGAGGAAGTTATGGCAGCGGCCAGAGCCGCCCAGTGTGAGGAGTTCATCCAACGGCTGCCCCAAGGTTATCAGACAAACATAGGGGAAAACGGCAGTGCTCTGTCTGGTGGTGAACGCCAGCGTATTTCGATTGCCCGTGCTCTATTGAAAAATGCCCCCATTGTCTTGTTGGATGAGGCAACGGCCTCTATGGATGCCGAGAGCGAAACACTGGTACAGGATGCTTTGTCTGTTTTGCTGAAGGATAAAACCGTCATGGTAATTGCCCACCGCATGAGGACAGTGGCAAATGCAGATAAGATCGTTGTCTTGGACGGTGGAAAGGTCAGTGAAATGGGGACACCTGCCGAGTTGATAACAAAGGGTGGTCTGTATGCTCATTTGGTATCATTGCAGTAGGGGTAATGGCACTCTTTTTTAGAATAAAACATCGCTATATTTTCTTGACTGTAAGGAATGGTATAGGAGGACTATATAATGAAAAAACAGCATACCACTGCATCCGGTGAAGATTACCTGGAAACCATTCTTATTCTCCAAAAGAAACTAGGCATGGTACGTTCCGTTGATATAGCTCGGCACATGGATGTATCAAAACCCAGTGTGTGCCATGCGGTTGCCATTCTGCGGGATGATGGCTTTCTCACAATGGATGCCGATAATTTTCTACATTTAACTGAAACTGGATTAGAAATTGCAAGAAGTATTTATGAGCGACACTGTTTCTTCAAAGAACAGCTGATAGCTGCCGGAGTTGATCCTCGGACAGCAGAAAATGAAGCGTGCATGATGGAGCATGGCATCAGCACAAAATTTTTTACGCTACTTAGAGATAACTTAAAATCAAAGGGGCATCAATGATTGCCCGTACAATAGCGAACAAAAAAGCAATGCGGTCGAGCAAAATACCCGACCGCATTATTTTTCAGTTCTATTTTCTCTCGTGTCCAGCATTTTGTCAATGAGTGCAAGTAAAAGCTCCTGATCTCGCCGGCTGCATTGCGGAGCCAATCGACGAATACGATCAGTTACTTCACTTTCTTCTGCCATATGTGGTTCAAGGACTTCATCAAAGGATACACCAATGGAATGAACAAGCCGAATCAATATATCCAAGCTGGGCTTTCGATTTTCATTCTCAATTGCAGCCAAAAAACGGGGACTGATGCCAGTACGATCCGCAATCTGCTTACGAGTGTAGTCACATCTTTCTCTGATTCTGCGAAATGGAGTTCCAAATGTAGAAGTTGATTGTTGTAATTTTTTGACACTCTCCGTCACCTCACATGATATTATTTTACGGTTCTTACAATTTATGTGAAATGATTTATAAGTTGTTTTTTATATCTACTCGTTGTTTTTGCTAGTGGAGGAGATGATTATGGTAAAATATAATGACCTACTTCATGGTAGGTTATCTTA